>NZ_JBEYKR010000006.1:0-118032 GCF_040703535.1 Streptomyces sp. NPDC007346 | reverse complement strand
GGGCCCCCGGGGGGCGGGCGGCCCCCCGGCCCCTCGCCCGTTGCCGTACGAAGGCCCCTCGGCCGTACCGGGGGCGTACGGTCAGCCGTCGAGGACGGCGTACGGTCAGCCGCCCGCCTTCTCCGTCCAGGCGCGGCTGCGCAGCGGCAGCCGGGAGGAGCCGCCTTCCACCGGGCGCACCGCGAGGATCTGGTTGACGCCGATCTTGTTGTGCTCGAAGGAGAGGGCGGAGGCGGCCATGTAGAGCCGCCAGACCCTGGCCCGGCCCGGGGAGGTGGCGCGTACCGCCTGGTCCCAGTGGCGCTCCAGGTTGGCCACCCAGCGGCGCAGGGTCAGCGCGTAGTGCTCGCGGATGGCCTCCACGTCCCGGGCCTCGAACCCGGCCTCCTCCAGGATGGCCAGGGTGCGGCCGAGGGGGGCGAGTTCGCCGTCGGGGAAGACGTAGGAGTCGATGAACTCGTCGATCCGGTAGGCGTCCTCGTCCTTCTCCGGGCGGCGGGCGATCTGGTGGTTCAGCAGGCGTCCGCCGGGCTTGAGGAGGGCGTAGAGGTCGTCGGCGTACTCGCGGTAGCGGACCGAGCCGACGTGTTCGGCCATCCCGATCGAGGAGATCGCGTCGTACGGTCCGTCGCGGACGTCCCGGTAGTCCTGGACCCGGATCTCGATCCGGTCGGTCAGCCCCTCCTCGGCGATGCGCTTGCGGGCGTGGGTGGCCTGTTCCTGGGAGAGGGTGATGCCGGTGACCTGCGCCCCGTACTCGCGGGCCGCGTGGATGGCCATCGAGCCCCAGCCGCAGCCGACGTCCAGGAGGCGGTCGCCCTCCTTGAGGGCGAGCTTGCGGCAGACCAGGTCGAGCTTGTCGCGCTGGGCGTCCTCCAGGGTCCCGCCGTCCTGCCAGTAGGCGCAGGAGTAGACCATGGACGGGCCGAGGACCAGGGCGTAGAAGTCGTTGCCCACGTCGTAGTGGTGGCTGATGGCCTCCTTGTCGCGCCGCTTGGTGTGCAGCGGCCCGGTGCGGCGGCGGACCTCCTCGGCGGGCGGGGCGGGCGGCGGCCAGGGGCCGGCCAGCTGGAGGAGGCCGCGGGCGAAGGCCCGGACGGCGGGGTCGCGGACCGGGTGGACGGCGTCCTTGGCGTCGGCGCCCCGGTCCCACAGGAGCCCGGCCAGCCGGTCCAGGACCTCGTACAGGTCGCCCTCGACGTCGATCTCCCCGGCCACCCAGGCGCGGGCCAGGCCCAGCTCGCCCGGCTTCCACAGAAGCCTGCGCAGGGCGCGGCGGTGGCGGATCACGAGGACGGGGGCGCCGGGCGGACCCGATTCGCTGCCGTCCCAGGCCCGGATGCGGACCGGTAGGGGTTCCGAGAGCAACTCTTCGGCAAGAGCGGTCAGCCGCGATGCGGCGCGTGCCATGGCGCACACCTCCGTGGTGGTGTTTCCCCGACAAACACAAAAAAGACCAACGCGTACATACATGCCCATAGCCCCGCCGTCACGCGTTCCCGTGCCACGGCGAGGTACATCTGCGTCAACTCTCCCCCTACGCTGCGTCATCCCGCTAGTGGGCAACGAAATGGCAAAGGGCGTACGCACCGCCCGCCGCGGGCGGAAAAGCGGGGCCGCGAGGGCGGGAGCGGGTCCGCCGGGCCGTGATCCGTACCGGCCGCGGATACGCCGAAGGGGCCGTCCGCACCACGGATGGCGGACGGCCCCTTCGGGCGTCGTACGGGAGCGCTCGCGTGGAGCGCGCCCTTCAGGCGGGCGTCAGGAGGCCTTGGCCTTCTCGCCCTCGGGCTTGGCGGCGACGGCGGGAGCCGGGGCCGGCTTGGCGGCCTCGTAGAACTCCTCGCGCGGCGTCTCCATGGCGCCGAGCGAGACGACCTCGCGCTTGAGGAACATCGCGAGCGTCCAGTCGGCGAAGATCCGGATCTTACGGTTCCAGGTCGGCATCGCCATGCCGTGGTAGCCACGGTGCATGTACCAGGCGAGACGGCCCTTGAGCTTGATCTTCACCTTGCCCATGACGATCATCGCGACGCCCTTGTGCAGGCCGAGACCGGCGACCGCACCCTTGTTGGCGTGGCTGTACTCCTTCTGCGGGAAGCCCCGCATGCCGGAGATCACGTTGTCGCCGAGGACCTTCGCCTGGCGCAGCGCGTGCTGGGCGTTGGGCGGGCACCAGGCGTTCGGGTTGCCGGCGCGGCGGCCGATCATGTCCGGCACCTGGGCGTTGTCGCCCGCGGCCCAGATGTAGTCGGTGCCCTGCACCTGGAGCTTCTCGGAGGTGTCCACGTGGCCGCGGGGGCCGAGCGGCAGACCGAAGCGGGCGAGCGCCGGGTTCGGCTTCACACCGGCGGTCCACACGATGGTGCTGGAGTCGACCTCCAGGCCGTTCTTGAGCACCACGTGGCCGTCGACGCAGGAGTCCATGGAGGTGGAGAGGTAGATCTCCACCCCGCGGCTCTCCAGGTGCTCCTTGCCGTAGGCGCCCAGCTTCGGGCCGACCTCGGGAAGGATCTTGTCAGCGGCGTCGACCAGGATGAAGCGCATGTCCTCGCGCTTCACGTTGGTGTAGTACTTCGCCGCGTCGCGGGCCATGTCCTCGACCTCGCCGATGGTCTCCGCGCCGGCGAAGCCGCCGCCCACGAAGACGAACGTCAGCGCCTTGCGGCGGACGTCCTCATCGGTCGTGGAGTCAGCCTTGTCCAGCTGCTCCAGGACGTGGTTGCGCAGGCCGATGGCCTCCTCGATGCCCTTCATGCCGATGCCCTGCTCGGCGAGGCCGGGGATCGGGAAGGTACGGGAGACCGCGCCCATCGCGATGACCAGGTAGTCGAAGGGCAGCTCGTAGGCCTCGCCGACGAGCGGCGCGACCGTGGCGACCTTGCGGTCCTGGTCGATGGTCGTGACACGACCGGTGAGAACCTCAGCCTTGGGCAGCACGCGTCGCAGCGGGACGACGACATGCCGAGGCGAGATGCTGCCTGCGGCAGCTTCGGGGAGGAAGGGCTGGTACGTCATGTACGACCGCGGGTCGACGACCGTGACGGTCGCCTCTCCGTATCGCATCTTCTTCAGAATGCGACGAGCTGCGTACAGGCCTACGTACCCACCGCCTACAACGAGGATCCTGGGACGCTCCGTGGTGCTCATGCCATCGAGTATCCACCTCGCCCCAGGGGGGTGCTCGTGAGCCCCTTCACAAGGATTCACCCACCCTCTGCTACACTTCGCCGCCCACGTGACCCAGGTCATGACCCCGCAAGGGAACCGCAACGCCCCCGGAAACGTTCCTGACCGCCTGTGAGCTGGCCCTTGGCCCTCCAGGAGCGCCGTATCGGCACCCCTCTTCACGCAGACGCAACGCCCCCGGAACGCGCCCGTACGCTTTCCGCAGGACCCCGCATATGGCCCGGACGGCCCTTGCGGGCCAGAACTGCGCCCGACAAGGCCCAATTCCTTGTGAAGAAGTTCACGAACTTCCGCGCGGCGTACCGCCGTGGACCCCCTCCCAGGGGTCTTTCCCCAGCTCAAAGGTGCGGTCAGGAACACTTCCGAGCGGCCTCCCGAGCGGCCCATCGGGGGCCCGGGACGGCTCAAAGGTGCAGGTGACGCTGCGGTTGAGCGGGCGGTGGGGCGACCGGAGCGTCACGGGCCGCCTCGCCGAAAACCACCGCCTGTTCAGCGCTGAGCAACCCCGCTCAGCCCCGCTCAGCGCTGCTCAGCCCCGCTCAGCCCCGCTCAGCGCTGCTTGGGCAGGGTGACCTTGCCGGCCTTCGTGGTGAACAGGGCGCCGCCCGCGCTGAAGGAGACGTACAGGACGTAGCGGCCCCCGGGGAGGTGCGAGACGTCGACACCCTCGCGGCCCGGCGTACTGAAGTACCCCCAGTCGTAGTTGCCGAAGTCCTCGTCATTGCGGTGGCTGCGCGCGGCCGTGGCGTTCTTCTTCGTCTCCAGGGGGAAGGAGAAGCACTCGTTGCGCCCCTTGAGGACGAGGTAGTAGGAGCCGTGGCTGATCTTGTCGGCGTTCCGGCCCGGCTGGAAGAGGACGCCCTCCGCATGGACCTTCCGGTCCCGCGACCACGACTTCGCCAGCGCGTACACCAGGCCGCCGGAGTCGTCGCCGATGATGTCCCGCTTCAGGATCCGGAGGCTCTTCTTGCCGCCCCGGACCAGGATCTCCGAGTCACCGAGGCACTGGCGCCGGTCGATCGCGGCGCGGGACACCAGCTGGGTCCGCCGTTCGATGCCTTCGTCCTCGCTGCCGACGGCCACGGAGACGGTGTAGTTGCCGCGCGGGAGCGAGGCGAGGGAGAAGTCCTCCTGGAGCTTGAAGCCGCCCGTGGCGTACTCGGCGAAGTACCCGTCCCAGTAGTCGCGGTAGAGGCGTATCTCCTTGGTCGACTCCAGCGGGAAGACCACGGCCCCGCCACCGGGCCCGCCGGCCTTCTCCAGGACGAGGCGCTTGGTCTCCTCCTTGACACCCTCGCGCGAGACGCCGGGCAGGAAGGCGTGGCCGTTCATCTCCAGCCTCCCGTTCACGAAGAGGGCACGGGTGAGGACGGCCAGCACGGTGTCGGTGCCCCGGAGCTCCGCCAGGAAGTCGGCCGCCTCCTCCGGGTCCGCCGCCTCGGGGCCGATCCGCAGGTCGCTGCCCCAGCGGGGTGCGGCGCCCTCGGTGAGGCAGTGGATGATGCCCCAGATCGACGGCAGGGCCTGCCGGACCACCTCGTCGTGGCGCCGTACGGTGGGCGATTCGACAAAGAGGAAGTTGAAGTTCTCGTACTTCTTCAGCGCGGGCAGATAATGCTCGACCTCCGCCTCGTACTGGTAGTCACCGGGGGACGAGATCACGTATATGTTGCGGTCGAAGTCCGTCTCCTCGGAGAGGACCTCCGGCATGACGGCGTCCATGATCGCCACGTTCTCGTCGGACTGTCCCTCGCCGAGCACCGCATCGCCGAGCTGGCCGTGGCCCTTGGAGTAACTGCCGAGGAAATACTGCGGGGTCGACGCGATGATGTTCTTGTAGTCGTACTTGACTCCGTAGTAGAGCGCCGCGCTCGCGCCCTTCGAGGCGCCGAGAAGCGTGACCTCGTCCCGGCTGACCCGCAGCCGCTCCACGTAGCTCTGGATGAGGGCCTGGATCGAGTCCGAGACGCTGAAGTCCATGTTCCGGGCGACGTAATAGGACGCCGCGTCGTCGAAATGGTCGCGTATTCGCAGAATGTTGCACTGGACCTGATCCAGCATCGTGCCGAAGCCGTACTTGCTGCCCACCGACGAGAAGACCACGAGCAGATGCCGGTGATCACCACGGGCCGGACGGAACTGAAACTCCACCGGCCATTTCCCGTGCACCTCCACCTGTTCCGTGAAAACGCGTTCCTTCGTCGAGGCGTAGTTCGGCGAGAGCGGAGGCAGTGAATCGTTCACGTGGGTTTGCACACTTTCCGGCTAGGAGTCATCCGTACGTCAACACAGGAGACTACGGCCTTCACCGGAACCGGACCGCGTGCTGCCGGGAAAATCCCCAGCCCTCCTCGGCCGCCGGCCGGGAGGGAGCCGCAGGCCGGCGCCGTACCCCGAGGGGCGGCGCCGGCCTGCGCGAGAAAAGCCTCACTCGGCGTCGTGCGCCGCCTTGTAGGCGATGCCGTCCAGGATGTCGTGCTCGCTGACGACGACCTCGTTCGCGCCCGTCCGCTCCATCACGGCGAGCAGGACGAGGGCGCCCGCGGCGATCACGTCGACGCGGCCCGGGTGCATCACGGGGATCGCGGCGCGCTCCTCGTGGGTCGACCGGAGGAGGTGCTCGGTGATCGCGCGGACCTGGCCGCGGGAGACCCGGGAGTGGTGGATGGCCTCGGAGTCGTACTCCTCCAGCTCCAGCGCGATCCCGGCGATCGTGGTGACGGTGCCCGCCAGCCCGACGAGCGTGCCCGCCTCCGTGAGCGGGACGGTCTCGGCGGCCAGGTCCAGGGCGGCGTCGATGTCCGCGCGGATCGCGGCGGCCCGCTCGTGGGTGGGCGGGTCCACCACGGCCCCGTCCACGACCAGGTGACGCTCGGTCATCCGTACGCAGCCGACGTCCACGGAACGGGCCGCGCTCACCTGGTCCGAGCCGAGCACGAACTCGGTGGAGCCGCCGCCGATGTCGACGACCAGGTACGGCTTCGCCAGGTGGTCGCCGCCGGTCAGCTCCTTGGTGGCCCCGGCGAAGGAGAGCTGCGCCTCCTGGTCGCCGGTGATCACCTCGGGCTCGACGCCGAGGATGTCCCGGACCCCCGACACGAACTCCTCGCTGTTCTCGGCGTCGCGGGAGGCCGAGGTGGCCACGAAGCTGATGCGCTCGGCGCCCAGCTCCTCGATCACCGCGGCGTACTCGCGGCAGGCCGCGAACGTGCGCTCCAGCGCATCGGGGGCGAGCCGGCCGGTCCTGTCGACGCCCTGGCCGAGGCGGACGATCGTCATCCGCCGGTCCAGCTCGGTGAAGGCGCCGGTGGCGGGGTCCGCGTCGGCGACGAGGAGCCGGATGGAGTTCGTACCGCAGTCGACGGCGGCGACCCTGGTCATGTGTCCTGCCCTTCGGCGTTCTCGGTGCACGGCGTGACGCACGGGCCCTTGGCCCACCACTCGGGCAGCGTCGCGATGGCCTCGTCGCCCAGCGGGTTCACCCCGGGTCCGGCGGCCAGCGAGTGGCCGACCAGGACGTGCAGGCACTTCACCCGGTCCGGCATGCCGCCCGCGCTCGGGAAGCCCTCCAGGACCTCGATGGCGTCGCGGCGGGCGATGTAGTCCTCGTGCGCGGCCCGGTAGGCGGCGGCCAGCTCCGGGTCGGTCTCCAGACGGGCCGTCATCTCCTTCATGACCCCGTTCGCCTCCAGCGTGCCGATCGCCGAGGCCGCCCGGGGGCAGGTCAGGTAGTACGTCGTCGGGAACGGCGTGCCGTCCTCCAGACGGGGCTGGGTCTCCACCACGTCCGGGTTGCCGCACGGGCAGCGGTGCGCGATGGCGCGCAGGCCGCGCGGCGGGCGGCCGAGCTGCTGCTCGAACGCGGCGATGTCCGCGTCGGTGGGCTTGGTGGACTCGGTCTGCGGAGGGGGCGTTTCCATGCCTGCCTTGGTTCTGCTCGGAAGCTCGTCGGGAGTTCGTCGGAGGGGGTCGGGGAGGATCTGAGGGGTTCCGGGGACTGAGGGGTTCCCGGGGGCTGAGGGGGTCGGAGGGGCGGGAGTGCGGACGTCAGTCGCGGTCGGCGTTGTCCACACCGTCCCAGAGGTTCGCGTGCCAGGGGCGGTGGCTCGCCCCCGGCTCCCCGCGGCGGTCGCGCGCCGCGTCGGGGTCGGCCACGGTGTAGCCGGTCTCGCCGGGGAGGACGTAATGGAGGTGCTGGCGGGCCAGACGCATGATGTACGCGTCGTCCTGGAGCCGCGCCTTCTCGTCCCGCAGCTCCTCGGTGCGGCGCTCCGCCCGCTGCGAGAGCCGCTCCTGCTCGGCGATCTCGTCGCGCTGGGAGACGTACTGACGCATCGGGTAGGCGAGCGCGACCACCAGGGAGCAGACCACCAGCGCCAGGAAGGCGGCCCGGCCGGTGAGCCGGGAGCGGCGGGCCTGGCGGCGGTTCTGGGAGCGGTACACGCGGGCGGCGGTCTGCTCGCCGAGCAGTCGCAGCCTGGTCGCGGTGGAGAACCGGTCGCGGTCCTTCCCGGCCATGTCTCCCGCCTCCCCGTTACGCACGTCCGTCCCCGCACACGGTACGGGACCGAGTGCGGGGACGGACGGAGGCTATGCCTTCGGCCCTGGGCGGAACCGCCGGGACCGACCCACGAGCACGGGACCGACCCACGAGCACGGGACCGACCCGCGAGCACGGGGTCGGCCCACGAGCACGGGGTCGGCCCGTGACGGGAGGTCAGCCCTGGGCGATCGGCCCCGAGGTGATCAGCCCTTGAAGCGCGGGAAGGCGGAGCGGCCCGCGTACACCGCGGCGTCGTCGAGGATCTCCTCGATGCGCAGCAGCTGGTTGTACTTGGCGACGCGGTCCGAGCGGGCCGGGGCGCCGGTCTTGATCTGGCCGCAGTTCACGGCGACGGCGAGGTCGGCGATGGTGACGTCCTCGGTCTCGCCCGAGCGGTGCGACATCATGCACTTGAAGCCGTTGCGCTGGGCCAGCTCGACGGCGTCCAGGGTCTCGGTCAGCGAACCGATCTGGTTGACCTTGACGAGCAGGGCGTTGGCGGAGCCCTCCTCGATGCCGCGGGCCAGGCGCTCCGGGTTGGTGACGAAGAGGTCGTCGCCGACGATCTGGACCTTGGCGCCGATGCGGTCGGTGATGACCTTCCAGCCGGCCCAGTCGTCCTCGTACAGCGGGTCCTCGATGGAGACCAGCGGGTACGCGGAGACGAGCTCCTCGTAGTACTCGGTCATCTCGGCGGCCGAGCGGGACTTGCCCTCGAACTCGTAGACGCCGTCCTTGTAGAACTCGGACGCGGCGACGTCGAGCGCGAGCGCGATGTCGCGGCCCGGGACGTAGCCGGCCTCCGTGATGGCCTCGACGATGAGGTCCAGGGCGGCGCGGTTGGACTCCAGGTTCGGGGCGAAGCCGCCCTCGTCGCCGAGTCCGGTGGACAGGCCCTTGGTCTTGAGGACCTTCTTCAGCGTGTGGTAGACCTCCGCGCCCCAGCGCAGGGCCTCGGAGAAGGACTCCGCGCCCACGGGTGCGATCATGAACTCCTGGATGTCCACGTTGGAGTCGGCGTGCGAGCCGCCGTTCAGGATGTTCATCATCGGAACGGGCAGCAGGTGCGCGTTCGGGCCGCCGAGGTAGCGGAAGAGCGGCAGGTCGGACGCCTCGGAGGCGGCGTGGGCGACGGCCAGCGAGACGCCGAGGATGGCGTTCGCGCCGAGCGAGGCCTTGTTCTCGGTGGCGTCCAGGTCGAACATCGCCTGGTCGATGAGGCGCTGCTCGGTGGCGTCGTACCCGACGAGCTCCGGGCCGATCTGCTCGATGACGGCGAGGACGGCCTTCTCGACGCCCTTGCCCTGGTAGCGGTTGGGGTCACCGTCGCGAAGCTCAACGGCCTCGAACGCGCCGGTGGAGGCGCCGGACGGTACGGCAGCACGGCCCGTGCTGCCGTCGTCGAGGCCAACCTCGACCTCGACCGTGGGGTTACCCCGGGAGTCGAGGATTTCCCTGGCTACGACGACGTCGATGGACGGCACGAGGCATCTCCTTCTGGGATATGACGCTGATGGTGCAGGGTCACTGTGGCCTTGCGACACGAGCCTAACCGGCCCGGCCGCGTCAGTCGGCCGACCGCCCGTCTCCTGGGACGAAAAAGGACCCAAGAGCCCGCATCACGGGACGAATCTCTAGAAATCTACTGGCCGGTAACAAGTGATGGCGCCACGTTGCCGACAAGAGGTGAACGAAAGACCCCGGCCCGGCGCGCACGGGGGGAGAGCGCGCCGGGCCGGGGAGCCGTGCGAGGGAGGGTGCCGCCGGACCCCCTCCCTCCGGGGAGGAGAGGCCCTCCGGGAAGGAGGGACGGCTGTTACTTCAGGTGGAGCTGCTGACCCGGGAAGATCAGGTCCGCGTCCTTGACGATGTCGTCGTTGAGCTTGAAGAGCTTGCTCCAGCCGCCCTTGACGCCTTCCTTCTGAGCGATCTTGCTCAGGGTGTCGCCGGGCTTGACCTTGTACTCGCCGTCGCCCTTCTGGACCTTCTCACCGGTCGGGGTGGTGACGGTCTTCTTGGAGCTCTCGGCCTTGGGGGCGGCCGGGGCGGTGCGCTGCTCGCTGCGCGTGGTGGGCTGCTCGGCCTTGCGCTCGGGCTGCGCCTGCTGGGGCTTGCTCTGCGACTGGCCGGAGCCGGTGTTCACGCCCGGGTCCACACCGTCGTTGGTGAGGCCGCCCGCGCCGGCGCAGGCCCAGGCACCCGGGCCCTGCATGGCGAGGAGCTTCTCGGCGGTGGCGATCTGCTGGTCCTTGGAGGCCAGGTCGGCACGGGAGGCGTACTGCGTACCGCCGGCGGCGGCCCAGCTCGACTGCGAGAACTGCAGCCCGCCGTAGTAGCCGTTGCCGGTGTTGATGGACCAGTTGCCGCCGGACTCGCACTGGGCGACGGCGTCCCAGGTGGCGACGGAGGCGGCGGAAGCGTTGGTCGCGCCCATCAGCGGGACGGCGACGGCGGCACCGGTGATACCCGCCAGGGTGGCGAAACGGACGGTCTTCGAGGGGCGGCGGTGCTTGCCCTTGCTGTTCAGCAGCATGGAACGGATCTCCTCACCGACGCCTACGAGGTGAGCTGTCGGGTTCGGGCTGATGAGTTGCCCGGTCGCGCGGCCTTGCGCACGACTTCACCCCAAGCCGGTCCCGTACGTCCCCGTCCTTCGAAGGGGCCGTGCGGACCCGGCGGCCTACCTGGGTCCCCCGCTCCTGCCTACGGCGCTTTACGCGTCTGTTCCCTTCGACCGACGGCAGGATTCGGCGTGACGGTCGACGGGGCCCGCGGTGCGAGCGGTTCCGACCGTAAACACAGGCAACCTCGACATTCAAAGACGGACATACTGGGCCAATTGGCGCTTACTTGCTCACCCTGACGGATCGTTTTTGCAGGTCGGAGGGGATCTGCGCCGACCAGGCGGACGCGACACGCCAGTTGCAGCAAAGAGACCCATGTCTCACTTACACATAAGTGGACATAGGCCTCTGAACTACCCGCGATTTCGGGGTGTTTTCCCGAATTGGATCAGTTGGCGGCAGGCTCCTCGGCGCCCTGCCCGGCACCCTCCTGGTCGGCCTGCTCCAGCCCCAGATCCAGGCTCTGTCCGGGCAGGATCAGGTCCGGGTCGGGCCCCAGGAGGTCCTTGTTGGCCTCGTACAGGCCGGTCCAGCCCTGGGGAAGTTCCTGTGCGTCAGCAATCGCCCAGAGGCTGTCCCCGGGCTGCACGGTGTAGCCGCCGTCGACGACCGCGCCGCCGTCCCGCGCGTCGCCCTCGCCCCGCGAGGCGTGCCGGCCGGACTCACGGGGGCCGTTCTCCTGGCCCACCGCTCCGGCCTCCTCCGGCGCCGGAGCGCCCCGGTGCTTGCCTCCGGTGCGGTCGGCGCCCTGCGAGGCGCCGGGGGCGGTCGTGGAGGGCTGCGAGGCGTCAGGGGCGCCGGGAGTGCCGGTCTTTCCGGCGGTGGGCGGTGCGGACGGCCGGGGCGAGGAGTCGGGCGTGTCGCCGCCGCCCTTGCCACCCGTGCCGGCCTCGCCGGACCTACCGGCCTCGCCGCCCTTGTCCGCGTTGCTTCCCTTACCCGCCTTGTCGGTCGAGCCCGCCTTGCCGGAACCTTCCGCTTCACCCGTTTCATCCGCTTCGTCCGCCGGGGCGGTCGTCGGGTCCTGGGTGGGGTCGGCGGAGGGGGTCGTGCCGGGGTCGACGCCGGGCAGGCCGCCGTCCACCGCGAGGCCCGAGATGACGGCGCAGCTCGGCCACGCCTGCGGGCCCTTGTCGCCCAGGACCTTCTCGGCGACGGCTATCTGCTGCGAACGGCTGGCGAGGTCGGCCCGCTCCGCGTAGGCGGTGCCGCCATACGCCGACCAGGTCTCCTGCGAGAACTGGAGCCCGCCGTAGTAGCCGTTGCCGAGGTCGGCGCTCCACATGCCGCCGCTCTCGCACTCCGCGACCCGGTCCCAGGTGGTGGCGTCGGCCGCGTGTGCGCCTGCCGCGCCGAGGAGCGGAATGGCGATGGCCGATCCGGTCACGCCTGCGGCGACGACGATGGCGGGTGCCTGACGAGGGCGGCGGTGTCTGCCGTTCGCGGAGCCCATGGGGTTTGCCTTCCGTGCGACTGACAAGCAGGAACTGAGGAGCCTGAAGCTCACGAGCATGCTGTTGAGCAAGTGACGGCCGGGCCAACGGTGAACGGTGGCCGACGCGTCGAACCGTGAACCTAGCGGGACTCGAACGCATGTCACAAGTCGGTGCAGCGCAGATCACGTGAAAGTCACAGAGGTGACAGCGTGTCACCTTCGTCGAGCCGTCGTCCCGGCTCGAACTCCACCGGCAGCGTGCGCAGTCCGCGCATGATGAGCCCGCCGCGCCAGCGCAAATCGGCCGGTTCCGCCGCAAGCCGCAGGCCAGGGAGGCGCCTGAGCAGTGTCGCGACCGCGGCCTGGCCCTCCAGCCGGGCCAGGGGCGCTCCCAGGCAGTAGTGGATGCCGTGGCCGTAGCCGAGGTGCTGATTGTCACTCCGTGAGAGGTCGAGCGCGTCCGGATCGGCGAACCTGTCCGGATCCCGGTCCGCCGCCGCCAGCACCACCAGGACCGGGTCCCCGGCCGCGATCTCCTGCCCGCCGAGGGTCAGCGCCTCGGTGGCGTACCGCCAGGTCGCGAGCTCCACCGGGCCGTCGAACCGGAGCAGTTCCTCGATGCCGGTGGCCAGCAGCGCGCTCTCCCCCGCCGCGAGGGACTCCTCCAGCCGGGCGCGCTGTTCCGGGTGGCGCAGCAGGGCGTACGTACCGTTCCCGATGAGGTTGACCGTCGTCTCGAACCCGGCGAACAGCAGGATGAAGGCCATCGCCGCGGCCTCGTTCTCCGTGAGGTGCTCGCCGTGGTCACTGGCCCGGATCAGCCCGGAGATCAGGTCGTCGCCCGGATTCTCCCTCTTGCGGTGGATGAGTTCGGCGAGATAGCCGCGCATCTTCTTCACCGACCGGGCCACCCCGCCGCGCGGCCCGCCGCCGTGGCGGATCATCATGCCCGCCCAGTCCCGGAAGTCGTCCTGGTCCTCGCGCGGGACGCCGAGCAGGTCGCAGATGGCGTAGATGGGGAGCGGGAAGGCGAAGTCGTGGATCAGGTCCGCCTCCCCGTCCTCGATGAAGCGGTCGATGAGCCGGTCCGTCAGCTCCTGCACGCGGGGCGCGAACTCCGCGACCCGGCGCGGGGTGAACGCCTTGGAGACGAGCCGGCGCAGCCGGGTGTGGTCCGGCGGGTCGATGTTGAGCAGATGCGTCATCAGCTCGGCCTTGCGCTCCCCCGGGATCCCCGTCTTCCCCTTGGCCGCCGCGGACCCCGCGTGGTTGGCCGGGTTCTTGGAGAGCCGCGCGTCGGCGAGCGCCTGCTTGGCGTCCCCGTACCGGGTCACGAGCCAGGCCTCGACCCCGCTGGGCAGCGCGGTGCGGTGCACGGGGCTGTGCTCGCGGAGCCAGGCGTAGGCGGGGTAGGGGTCGGTGGCGAACTCCCAGGTGAAGAGTTCGGGGGCGTCTTCGGGGGCTGCGGAGTGGGGGCAGGCGGGGCTGTCGTTCACGCCTTGACGTTATCGGGCGGGGGGTCGGTGACCTCACGCAGTGCGGGGAGCGCCTGTGCCGCGGCGGAGTGCCCCTTCTGCGCGGCTCGGGAGAACCAGTTCCGCGCCTGGGCGGCCAGCAGCATCCCCAGCTGGTACTGCCCCCGTGCGCTGTCGGCTTCGGCGGCCCGCTCCAGGTACGGGAGGGCCTCGGCCTCCGCGTCGCGCGAGACCAGCAGCTCCGCCAGGGTGACCGCCGCTTCGGTGTCGCCCGCCTCCGCCGCCTTGCGGTACGAGAGCTCCGCGGCGGCGGAGTTCCCGGCCTCGGCATGGATGCGGCCGAGCAGCGTCAGAATCTCCGGGTTGCCCTCGGCCTGAGGCCCCAGGGCCTGGGAGGCCCTCCAGGCGATCGCCCTTCTCTGCATGGACTCATGTGAGTCCGGTGACAGATGGAGCGCGAACAGCCACATGCCGAGCGGGACGGACGGGCTGTTCCCTCGGCTCTCCATATCCGCCACGAGCGAACCGTGCACGGCCAAGGTGCCCTTGTGCCGCCCAGGAGCCAGAAGCCCCGTCGCTCCGTGCCGGATACCGACGGCCCAGGCGAATCCGTCCTCGGCCGACTCGGCCTCAGCTGCCGCCAGCTGTTGCGGATACAGCGCCTGGGCCCGCAGAAGGGCATCGCTGAGGATGTCCGCCATGGGCACTCCGCACCGGACGAGGTCGATCGCCGCCCGCACCAGCAGGTGACCGCGCGGGTGGGCGTCCGGCCGACGCGCACGCCGCCACTCCTCGATGAGTTCGGGACCGACCGCGAGATATTCGGGCACGCTACGCCGCCCGTGCCCGAGCAGGGCCTCCCGCAGGCGCGGTTCCTCGGTCTGCCCTCCCAGGCGCCAGATCTCGCCCGCGCTCCACACCCGCCGCAACTCGACCGGCCGCGCCCCGCTCAGCACCCCCACGCGTGCCGACCCCCCGAAGCGGCGGGCGTCGTACGCCTGGTCCTCCATCGTGGCGACCACGGGGACACCCAGCTGGGCGAGGCCCGCCAGGACCGTCGGGGTCATCCCCTGCTCCCCCAGGTGGCCCTCCAGGTCGTCCAGCCACAGGACGCGGTCCTCCTCGCGCCCTGTGCGTAACAGCGCCGGAAGCCCCCGCAGATCCGTCCCGGGCGCCGGGGCGAAGACCCGTGTCGTGCCCGGCAGGTTGGCGGACAGGGCGACCCACGCCGTCCGGGTCTTGCCGGAGAGCGGCGCGCCCGTCACCACCACGAGCCCGCCCTCCAGCCTCGCCTCACGGACCCGGGCGCCCAGCTCCCGGTCGCAGTCCCGCTCCACGTACGGCGGCAGCGGTGTCTCTCCGGGCAGCCGCCGGGTGCGGCGCACCCCCAGCGCGATCGGGTCGGCCGTGTCCAGCCGCGGCCACTCGGAGACCGGCGGAAGGGAGGCGTACGGCGGCTGCGCGTAGTAGGTGTGCACGCCCCCGCTCACGGACCCCGCCTGGACCACGGGCGCGTGGAAGACGCCGTCCGAGGCGGAGTTGCCCACGTCGGCCGCCATACCGTTCGGCGCTTCCCGTTCGGCGTCCATGCCCGTCCCCCACCCCTTCGTACGACCCCTCAGGTCACCGTGTCACCGTACTGACCCGCCCCGCCCTCCGCCGCCACGATCGCGTCCCTGTACACCCGGGCCGCCGCGCGCAGGGCGGCCTCCGGGTCGGTGCCGTTCGCCTCGGCGGCCACGGCGAGGGCGAGGAGCTGGTAGCCGATGGTGTCGCCGGTGGGGAGGGGGACGCCGAGTTGGGCCGTACGGGCTCGGCTGCCGAGCTTCGCGGCGAGGGCCAGGGCGGGCTGGCCCAGGGGGACGCCCTCGGTGACCGACGTGCGCTGCTTCTCGATGGCCTTCGTGCGCAGCCAGTGCGCGTGGACGTCCTCCGGGGTCTCGGCGCTCTCGTCGCCGAAGACGTGCGGGTGGCGGTGGATCAGCTTCTCGACGAGGCCGCCCGCCACGTCGTCGATGGCGAACGGCTCCTCGGGATCGTCCTCCGCGATGCGGGCGTGGAGGGCGACCTGGAGCAGGACGTCGCCCAGCTCCTCGCGCAGCTCGTCCCGGTCGCCGTCCTCGATCGCCTCGACCAGTTCGTACGCCTCCTCGATGGCGTACTTGGCGAGGCTCCTGTGCGTCCGCCGCGAGGTCCAGGGGCACTCGCGGCGGATCCGGTCCATGACCTGCACCAGGTCCAGGAGGCGGGCGCCGGGCAGGTCGTACGAGCCGGGGAGCAGCTCCAGGTCCGGCATGGCGACCCGGCCCGAGCCGCCGAGCCGGGCCAGGCCGTCGGTCAGGCGGCTGTCGCCCTCGCCGCCGACCAGGACGACGACGCTCCGGCCGCCGGCGCAGGCGGCGACCAGTTCGTCGGCGGTGGGCGCCGCGTGCTCGACGCGGACGCCCGCCTCGCGCAGGTAGGGCAGTTGCGGGTGGTCCGGGTCGGCGGACAGGACCCGGTCGGCGGCGTGCAGCGTCTGCCAGGCCGGCCAGGACAGCAGTCCGGGCGCGACCCGGTGGCTGGCGGTGAGCAGGACGATACGGCCGGGGTCGCCGGGGGCGGCAGTGGGAGTGCCGGGGGCTTCAGCGTTCACCCCGCGAACCTACCCGGCCCCCGGGCCCCGATGCCCGGCCCCTGCCCGGCTCGGGCGACCGGCTCCGGCGGCCTGCTCAGGCACCCGGCTCGGGCGACCGGCTCAGGCGCAAGGTCGGGCGCCCACCTCGGGCGACCGGCTCAGGCACGAGGTCAGGCGCCCGCCTGCGGGTCCTGCGGGGCGAACTCGGTGACCTGGGTGATCCACGGCGCCTGGTAGTTGCCGAGTTGCATCTTCTGGTCGTCCCAGGCGCCGAAGCGCGGGTTGACGTCGATCTTCAGCTGCTTCGACGCCTCGGTCAGCGCCTCGCCGACGACCTGCTGCCCCTCGGGCGTCCCGAGGTCCGCGCCGAGCGCCTTGGCGAGCTTCGGCAGCTGGACCTCCTGGCGCATGTCGTCGTCGATCTGGTCCGGGGCGACCCAGCGCTGCTGGAGCATCATCGCCCGCAGCTGCTCCTCGCCGCCGAACTGCGCGCGGCCGGCGGTCCGGGCCTCCTGGATCTCCTTGCGGGTGACGGTGACCCCGGCGTCCTCGGCGGCCTTGTCCACGATCCGGCCGAAGATCAGCCCGTACAGCTTGGCGCGGTTGAGCTGGCCGGACTTGTTGACCAGCTGGGCCGCCTGCGGCGAGCTCTCCTGGGCGGCGCGGACGTCGGCCGCCTGGGCCTGGACCGCCGAGACCTCGATCCGCTCACCGCCCACGACGGCCGCGGCACCCGGGTGGGCCTCGTTGCCGCAGGCGGCGAGAAGTGGGGCCGCGAGCAGGGTTGCGGCGGTGACGGCGAGCGCGGTGCGACGACGGCGGTGCAAAGGAGCCTCCCGTGGAGAGTTTGTGCATCGGTGCACAAGCCTTGCGGTGATCGATGTTAGGCAGTGGATGTGATCGGTGCCACTGATTCGGCCGACGAACTGTTCCGACCAACGATTCAGGAGGAGTCGGGGGTGTGGGGCCGTGGCCCGGAGCGCGTCAGCCGCCCCGGACGTCCCGCTGGTGGCTGAGGCGTCGGCGCAGGTCGACGGGGAGCGGGTGGTGGGGCCCGTACGTGCGCTCCGCGTCGTACAGCAGGGCCTGGAGCTGGGCGCGGCCCGCCGTGTGGTCCCCGACCGCGAGCAGGAGCTGCCCGATGCGGTGGCGGATGTCGAGGGCCCGGCCGGGGTCGGTGGTGACGGGCCCGTAGGCGTTCTCGTAGTACGGGAGGACCGCGCGGTACTCGCCGAGCGCGGCCGTGGCCTCGCCGAGCTGTTCGAGGCACTGGGCGGCGTCGTAACGGAACTGGAGTGCCTGGGAGTCGGCCGGTCCGGTCTCGGCGGTGCGGTCCTCCGCCAGCCGCCGCAGCTCCGGGAGGGCGCGGCGGTACTGCCCGTCGTCCATCAGCGTCGCCGCGTACTGCTTGCGCAGGATGCGGACGACCGGGGACCGCTCGCCGTGCTCGGCGGCGGCCGCCGGGAGGATGGCGCCGAGGATGTCCACGGCCTGGGTGATCCGGCCCTCGCCGAGCAGCTTCTTGACCTCGTCCACGGCCTGGGCGACATCGGGCCGGGCGGGCGGCGGCGAGGCAGGAGAGGTGGGAGAGGAGGGGGAGCCGGGCGAGGTGAAGGAGAGCGGCGGCGTGAGCGGCGGAGCCGGGGAGAGGAGGGAGGCGACGGCGGACCAGGGGGTCGCGCCCGGCTGGGCCTGCGGCGGTACGGAGGTGGATACGGCCGTCGGTCCGGAGGCGGCTACAGGCGCCGGTCCGGCCGCCGGGAGCGGCGCCGGTCCGGGTGTGGTGGCCGGGGTGACGGCCCGGTCCGGCCAGGGGGCGTGCGGGCGCAGGAAGGGCCGGGTCGGGTCGAGCGGCCCGGTGGGGGTGCCGTGCTTGGGCAGCAGCGGGGCCAGCCCCTCGTACACCTCCTGCGCGGAGGCGGGCCTGTCCTGCGGGTCCTTGGCGAGCAGCCGCAGGACCAGCGCCTCCAGCGCGACGGGGACCTCGGGCCTGCCCTGCCGGACCGGCACCGGGGGCTCGTACAGGTGGCGGTGCAGGACGCCGAGCGCGGTGGACCCGGCGAACGGCACGTCCCCGCTGAGCAGTTCGTGCAGGACCACCCCGAGGGCGTACAGGTCGGTGTACGGGCCGACCGCGCCGCCCATCGCCTGCTCGGGGGCCATGTAGGCCGGGGAGCCGATCGGCGAACCGGTGTGCGTGAGGCGGGTGGTGTCCGTGTCGAGCACCGAGGCGACGCCCAGGTCGAGCACGGTGACGGTGCCGTCGGGGCGGACCATCACGTTGCGGGGCTTCAGGTCGCGGTGGACGATCGGCACCGCGTGCACCGCGCACAGGACGGCACAGAGCTGGGCGGCGACGGCGACGGCCCAGGGCCAGGGGTACGGGTCCTGCTCGGCGAGGTGGTCGGCGAGGTCGGCGCCCTCCACGTGCTGCATGACGAGATAGAGGTCGTCGCCGTCGCTGCCCGCGTCGTGGACGGTGACCAGGCCGGGGTGGTCGACCTGCGCGGTGACCCGGCACTCCCGGACGAACCGGCGGCGCAGCTCGTCGGCGGCGTCGCTGCCGGTGGGCCCGGCGACCCGGTCCGGGCGCAGCAGCTTCACGGCGACGCGGCGGTCCAGGCGCTGGTCGTACGCCGTCCACACCTGGCCCATGCCGCCCTGGCCGAGGATGGCGGCCAGCTCGTACCGCCCGGCGATGACCCGGCCGCTCACCGGCCCTCGCCCTCCTTGCGGAGGTAGTCGCTGAGCTCGTCCAGCTCGGCCCGGACCTGATCGAGCCGCTGGGGCGCGGGGGTGGGCGGCGTGGCCTGGACGGTGTACGGGTTCGGGGCGGGGCGCGGTGCGGGGGTCGGGGCCGACTGCTGGTGGTGGACGGCCGGTTGATACGTCACCGTCGTGGCGCCGGGCGACGGCGGCCGGGGGGTGAACGGTCCCGGCGCCGCGTAGTGGCGCACCTCCATGACCAGGTAGTACGTGATGACGCCGGCGAGGAGCGCGATGAGCCACCCGACCCCCAGGAGCGCCTGGGCGTCCGTCATCTCGTCCTCCTCGGGCAGGGCCGCGAAGAACGCGAACAGGCCGACGGTGAGGACGACGGTGACCGCGAACAGCCACCAGTCACGGGGCCTGCGGGTGACGGTCGCGAGCCTCAGCATCGCCACCCACCCGAGGAATCCGCAGCTCAGCACGGTCAGCACAACGAAAAAGACGCGCAGCGCGGTGAGCGGCGCCGGGGACTGCCGGGGCGCCGGCGGCTGCTGCGGCGGGTAGCCGTGGCCGTGCATGTGCTGCTCCTGGGAGGCGTACGGAGTCGGACGGTGTGCAGTGAGCGTATACACCGCCGCCGACGGGCCGTCCCCGGTTGTGCCCAACCGTTGCCGATGAGGCCACCGGGGCGTGACCGTACGGCCCGTCAGGCCGTCGTACGCCCGGCGGCCCGGCCGGTCGCGGCGTCCGTCGCGTGCGCTGCGTGCGCCGTGTGCGTCGCGTCCGTCGTGTGCGCCGTCTCCGCCGCGTCCGCCGCGTGCACCGTGCCCGCCGTCTCCGCCGTGTCCGTCGTGAAGTCCACCTCGGCGGCGGGCAGGACGCGGATGCTCCGGCCGGGGAAGCGCAGGTTCCGGTAGATCTCGTTGTGGTGGGCGATCGACGCCTGGGGAGCTGCGTACGGGCCGGTGCCGGGCCGGACCGAGGTGGTGTGCGCGTCGGCGACGAGCACGACGTCGTAACCGAGGCTCAGCGCCCGCCGGGCGGTGGACTCCACGCAGATCTCGGTGGCGAAGCCGGTGACGACGACCTCGGTGACGCCCATCCCCCGCAGCGCCGCGTCGAGGCCGGTGTCCAGGAAACCGTCCGGGCTCGACTTGGCAACGACGCTCTCGCCGGGCGCGGGCGCGAGTTCGGGCGCGATGCGCCACCCCCAGGTCCCGGGCTCCAGCTCGTCGTCCTGGTGCTGGACCGTCACCACCGGTACGCCGGCCGTCCGGGCCCGCTCCCGGAGCCCGGCGATGGCCGCGACGGTCTCGGCGCCCCGGTGGGCGATGGCCACCAGGGCGTTCTGCATGTCGATGACGAGGAGGGCGGGGGTGTGGGGCACGGTCGGACGGTAACGCCTGACGGGGCGGTGGCGCACCGGAGTTACGTCCCCGACCGGTCCCGCCCCGGCCGCGTGATCCGGGGCAGCCGCCTCACACCCGGTGCCGTACCCACACGTTCGGCTCGGCGTAGACCGCGTACCCGTGCGCGGGCGAACAGTGCACCGGCACCAGCGCGCCCGGCACCTCCACCGGGCCCTCGGTGTCGAACGGCAGCCCGGTCCACTCCCGCCACTGCGCCAGCGTCCCGCTCACCGTCATCGACACCGGGGCCACCGCGTCCACGACCCCGCCCGCCCGCACGTGGACCCGCAGCCACGGGTCCTCGGGCAGCCCGTCCTCGGCGCGGGTGAGCCGGGCGTACTCCTCCATCGGCAGCGCGGGCCGCAGGTGCTTGCCGCTCGGCCGCACCGGGGCGACGACCTCACCGAAGCCGTGCCGCCCCGCGTTCTCGCGCATCGCGGCCAGCATCAGGCCCGAGATCCCCTTGCCCTGGTGACCGGTGGCCACCGTGATCTCGATCGCGCCGACGGTGTCGGGGGTCCGCCCGCGCCGCAGGTCCGCGAACGCCCACAGCAGCATCCGGTCCCAGCCGCCCACGGGCAGCTCGCCGCGCCCGGGGGCGTTCAGCTCGAAGGGGACGCTGAAGGCACGGGCGACCAGGCTGCCGTCCGGGTCGGTGGCGACCAGCACGTACTGCGGGAACTCGACGGCGATCCGCCCGAAGTTCGCCCAGCCGACGATGTCCTCCAGGACGAACGCCGGCCAGGTGTCCGGCATCCGGTCCAGGGCGGCGGCGAGTTCGGGGCGTTCGGCGAGCGTGGTGATGTGCGGCTTCATGGGGCCGACCCTAAGGGGACGGTACCGACCGTGACCAGGGGTTTTCTACGGGTTCGGGCCCCCGGGGACGACTGGCGGGGACATCCCCTAGGCTGCCCCCATGGGCGTTTCCTGAGCAACGAACGAGGTCCCGCACCGGGACCGTGAGCCGCCCGGCGCCGACCGCCGGGCCCCGTCCGTCTGCCCTCGCACCTCAGGAGACCCGCACCATGCCGCACCGGCCCGCCCCCAGCCGTACGCCCCTGCCCGCCGACGCCCTGGACCGCCGCGTCGAGCTGCTCCGCTCGACGGCCGAGGCGGACCCCCGCGTCGACGGCGTCCTCCTCTACGGCTCCTGGACGCTCGGCGAGGCCGACGCCCACTCGGACCTGGACGCCTGTCTGTACGTACGGGAGGAGGAGGTCGCCGCCTTCGACGGGCGGGAGTTCGTGGAGCGGCTGGCCCCGCTGAAGCTGGCGTACACCAACATGTACGGCATCCTCGCCGTGGTCTTCGAGGACCTGATGCGCGGGGAGTTCCACGTCGAGCCCACCGGCCCCGGCATCGCGGAGATCGCCACCTGGCGCGACCAGGTCCACCTGCCCCGCCCCGAGGCCGCCGTCCTCCTCGACCGCACCGGCCGCCTGACCCCCGCCGCCCGCGCACTGGCCACCTTCCGACCGCCGGAGCCCGTCGCCACCGCCCAGCAGCTCACCGACGAACTGGCCAACTGGACCCTGATGCTCGCCCACGTCCGGACCCGGGGCGAGACGGCCCGCGCCCACCACCTGCTGCACACCGTCATCGCCCCGCTCCAGCTGAAGCTCTGCCGCCTGCTGCGCGGCTCGACCGCCCACTGGCTCACCCCGAGCCGCGCCCTGGAGGCGGACCTGCCGGCGACGGACGTCGAGCGGTACGCCACGACCACCGCGCCCCTGTCCCCCGAGGCGGTCCGGACGGCGGCCGCGAACAGCTGGCGGTGGACCCGCGAACTGGCGACCGAGGCGGCTGACCGCTGGGGCACGAACCTGCCGCTCGGGCTGCATGAGGAGATCGGGCAGGCGCTGTCTCGGGACCGGTGACCTCAGTCGGCTTCGGGGGCGAACTCGTACTGCACCTCGTAGAGATGGCCCGCCTTGACCATCACCGTGGCCTCGATGGGCCGGTCGCGGCCGCTGAACACCACCCGCAGGGTGCGCAGGACCGGCAGATCGCCGGGGAGGCGGAGCAGACGGTACTGGTCCTGGGTGGCGACGCGCGCCGAGACGCGGTCCACGCTGAGCCGGGGCGGGTGGCCGAGTGACGCGAGGAGTGTGGGCGTGCCTCCCGCGATCCGGCGGCGCTCGGTGATGGCGGTGCCTTCGGCGATCTCCAGCGGGTAGTACGACGCGACGAGTTCGGCCGGCTCGTCGTCGATCGACAGCAGCTGGTGCCGGAGGATCGCCGTTCCGCCCGGTCGGAGCCCGAGTGCGTCGGCCACATCCGCTGGAGGGTCGGCTTCGGTGACGTCCAGCAGCGTGCTGTGGGCACGCGCACCGGAGTTCGCCGCTTCGGTCAGCCAGCGGTAGGGCTCGCCCGACGGTGACGGCGCCATGTACGCGGCAGGCCGTATCGTGCGCTGGCGGTGTTCGCGTACGGTCACCGACGCACCGGCCCGACCGACCACCAGGCGCTCGCTCTTGAGGCGCTGCACGGCCTTCTGGACCGTGGCGTTCGCGGCGCCGAACCGCTCCTTCAGCTGCGCGGTGGAGGGAAGGCTGTCCCCCGGAGCCAGCTCCCCGGACATGATGTCGTCCCGCAGATCGGCCGCGATCCGCTCGTGCAGGGGGCGGCCGTCCGCCTCTTCCGTCTCCGGTCCGCGCACCGTCATCCGATCCTGATCTCGTACCGCAGTCTCTGGCCCCGGGGAGGCATGACCATCACGTCGGCCTGGATCGGCCGGTCGGCCGCGTCCAGGGTGAGCCGGGTCAGTTCGAGGACCGGCTCGCCGTCCTTCAGCGACAGGGTCGCCCGCTCGCTTTCGGACGGCATGCGGGCCACCACGTCCTCCAACGCCCGGACACCGACGTGGCCGAGTTCGGCGAGCAGCCGGACGGCCCCGCCCCGGACCTTCGCCGTACCCGCCAGCCCTGTGCCCCGGGCGATCTCCACCGGGTAGTAGGTGTCGGTCAACTCGCACGGTACGCCGTCGAGATACATGATCCGGCGCCGTTCGACGACCCGCCCGCCCCGCTCCACGCCGAGCAGGTCGGCCACCCGGTCCGGGGAGGCCGCTTCACCGGCGCGCACAACCTTCTGCGTACCCCGCCGCCCTGCCGCCGCCGCCTCGGCTCCCCAGGCATCGCCCGGGGCTGACTGCGCCAGGTACCGAGCGGACGCGCTGATCATCTCGCCTTCACCCATGGCTCCTCCTTCGCCGACGCCGGACCTCGCCGCTGCACACGGTAGGCGACTCCGTCGAACACCCCAAAGAGTACCTTGCTAGCTTTCGCGAATAGCAGTACGGTCCTCTCGTCATCACCCACGAGCAAGGCGGTGAACCACCGTGTCTCTGTCGCAGTTACGGCGCTTTCCCCGACGGCGCACCTCCGTCGGCGCCTCCCGCGATTTCGTCGTCGACGTCCTCTTGGAGTGGCAGCTCACGGCTCTGATCGACGACATAAAGCTCTGTACTTCCGAGCTGGCCACCAATGCCCTGCTCCACGGCGTCCCACCGGGACGGGAATTCGCCGTTCGGCTCAGCCTGACGGATGACTTCGTACGGCTGGAGATCCGCGACAGCGGCGGCGGCCGGCCGGCGGTTCAGCACCCGGACGAGGACAGCTGCACAGGGCGCGGCCTGTTCCTCGTCGCTGAACTCGCCGCGGACTTCGGCATCGACCACCATGTCGTGGGCAAGACGGTCTGGGCCGCGTTCAAGCGGCCTGCGGCCCCCTAGCGCCCGAAGGCGAGACGCTTCGTGCCCCGCCGGGTCAGCCCGGCGGGGCACGATGGCTCGGGAAATACCGGGGCTAGGACCCCAGGATCGTCGTCAGGAACTCCCCCGTCCACGACAGGAGTTCGCGTCCCACCACCGGCTTCCCGCCGATCCTGCCCGTCGTCGGGCGCGGGACCAGGATCTGGTGGGCGGCGGGCTTGATGACCGTCTTGGGGTGCAGGCGCTTCAGGCGCAGCTCCTGGGACTCGCGCAACTCCACCGGGGCGAAGCGGATGTTGGAGCCCTGGAGGACGATCTCGCCGACTCCGCAGGCGCGGGCCAGCATGCGCAGGCCGGCCACCAGGAGGAGGTTCTCGACCGGTTCGGGCAGGGGGCCGTAGCGGTCGGTCAGCTCCTCGCGGACCGCGCGGATGTCGTCCTCCGAGGTGGCCTGGGCGATGGCGCGGTAGGCCTGGAGGCGCAGGCGCTCGCCGGGGGCGTAGTCGTGCGGGACGTGCGCGTCGACCGGGAGCTCGATCTTGACCTCCAGCGGGGGCTCCTCCTCCACGGTGCCGTCCATCTGGGCCCGGTAGTCGGCGACCGCCTCGCCGACCATGCGGATGTACAGGTCGAAGCCGACGCCCGCGATGTGGCCGGACTGCTCGCCGCCCAGGAGGTTGCCCGCGCCGCGGATCTCCAGGTCCTTCATCGCCACGTACATGCCCGCGCCCATCTCCGTGTGCTGGGCGATGGTGGCCAGGCGCTCGTGGGCCGTCTCCGTCAGGGGCTTCTCGGGCGGGTAGAGGAAGTAGGCGTAGCCCCGGTCGCGGCCGCGTCCCACCCGGCCGCGCAACTGGTGCAGTTGGGAGAGGCCGAAGTTGTCGCCGCGCTCCACGATCAGGGTGTTGGCGTTGGAGATGTCGATGCCGGACTCGACGATCGTCGTGGAGACCAGGACGTCGAACTTCTTCTCCCAGAAGTCCACCACCACCTGTTCCAGGGCCTGTTCGGACATCTGGCCGTGTGCCGTGGCGATGCGCGCCTCGGGGACGATCTCGCGGAGGCGGGCGGCGGCCCGGTCGATGGACTCGACCCGGTTGTGGATGTAGAACACCTGGCCCTCGCGCAGGAGTTCACGCCGTACGGCCGCGCCGATCTGCTTCTCCTCGTACGGGCCGACGAAGGTCAGCACCGGGTGGCGCTCCTCCGGCGGGGTGGTGATCGTGGACATCTCGCGGATGCCGGTGACCGCCATCTCCAGCGTACGGGGGATGGGCGTCGCGGACATCGTCAGCACGTCCACGTTGGCCCGGAGCTTCTTCAGCTGCTCCTTGTGCTCGACGCCGAACCGCTGCTCCTCGTCCACGATGACCAGGCCCAGGTCCTTGAACGTGGTGTCGGAGGAGAAGAGGCGGTGGGTGCCGATAACCAGGTCGACCGAGCCGTCCTTCAGGCCCGCGAGCGTCGCCTTGGACTCCGTCTCCGACTGGAAGCGGCTCAACGCCCTGACGTTGACCGGGAATTGGGCGTACCGCTCGGTGAACGTGCCGAAGTGCTGCTGGACCAGGAGGGTGGTGGGGACCAGGACCGCCACCTGCTTGCCGTCCTGGACCGCCTTGAACGCCGCCCGGACCGCGATCTCCGTCTTCCCGTAGCCGACGTCTCCGCAGACCAGCCGGTCCATCGGGACCGTCTTCTCCATGTCCTCCTTGACCTCGGCGATCGTGGAGAGCTGGTCGGGCGTCTCCGCGTACGGGAAGGCGTCCTCCAGCTCGCGCTGCCACGGCGTGTCCGGGGCGAAGGAGTGGCCGGGGGCCGCCATCCGGGCCGAGTACAGCTTGATCAGGTCGGCGGCGATCTCCTTGACCGCCTTCTTCGCCCGCTGCTTCGTCTTCGTCCAGTCGGCGCCGCCGAGCCGGTGCAGGGTCGGGGCCTCGCCGCCGACGTACTTGGTGACCTGCTCCAGCTGGTCGGTGGGGATGTAGAGCCGGTCGCCGGGCTGGCCGCGCTTGGCCGGCGCGTACTCGACCAGCAGGTACTCACGGGTCGCGCCCTGGACCGTACGCTGCACCATCTCCACGTACCGGCCCACACCGTGCTGCTCGTGGACGATGTAGTCGCCCGCCTCCAGCGTGAGCGGGTCGATCGTCTTCCTGCGGCGGGCCGGCATCCGGCCCAGGTCCTTGGTGGCGGTGCGCTGGCCGGTCAGGTCGGTCTCGGTGAGCACGGCGAGCTTCAGCGCCGGGTCGACGAAGCCCTGGTCGAGGGCGCCGCACGAGACGTGGACGAGGGACGGGGAGATCTCGGTGAGGTCCGCGTCCAGCCGGGCCGCGATGCCCTCGCCGCCCAGCACCTCGACCGTGCGGGAGGCGAGCCCCTGGCCCTCGGTGACGTACACCGTGCGCCACCCGTCGGCCAGCCACCCCTTGGTGTCGGCGAGCGCGCGGGCGGTGTCGCCCCGGTACGCCTCCGGGGCGTGCATCGACAGCTTGAGGGTGTCCTCGTCCAGGTCCGCGTCGTCGGCGGCGAACGGGGAGGTCGACCACCACATCACCCCCAGCTCACGGGCCCGGTCCCGGACGTCCGCGATGCTGCGCAGCGAGGCCGCGCCCACATCGATCGGGGCCTCGCCGCCGCCCGCGCTCGCCGCCCACGACGCCTGGAGGAACTCCTGACTCGTGGCGACCAGGTCGGACGCCCGCGTACGGACCCGCTCCGGGTCGCAGACCAGCGCCATCGACCCCTGCGGCAGGACGTCGAGCAGCAGCTCCATGTCGTCGACCAGGACCGGGGCCAGCGACTCCATGCCCTCGACCGCGATGCCCTCCGCGATCTTGCCGAGCAGCTCGCCCAGCTCCGGGTGGGCCTCGGCGAGGGCGGCGGCCCGCTCCCGCACCTCGCCGGTCAGCAGCAGCTCACGGCAGGGCGGCGCCCACAGGCCGTGGTCCGCGACCTCCAGGGACCGCTGGTCGGCGATCTTGAAGTACCGGATCTCCTCCACGTCGTCGCCCCAGAACTCCACCCGAAGGGGGTGCTCCTCGGTCGGCGGGAAGACGTCCAGGATCCCTCCGCGTACGGCGAACTCGCCCCGCTTCTCGACCAGCTCCACCCGCGCGTACGCGGCGGCCGCCAGCGCGTCCACCACCTCCCCCAGGTCCGCGCTCTGCCCGCTCGTCAGCGCCACCGGCTCCAGCTCGCCGAGCCCCTTGACCTGCGGCTGGAGCACGGAACGGACCGGCGCGACGACCACCGAGACCGGGCCCGTCTCCGGGTCGTCCTCGCGCGGGTGGGCCAGCCGCCGCAGCACCGCGAGGCGGCGGCCCACGGTGTCCGAGCGCGGCGAGAGGCGCTCGTGGGGCAGGGTCTCCCAGGACGGGAACTCCGCCACCGTGTCCGGCGGCAGCAGCGTCCGCAGGGCGGCGGCCAGCTCCTCGGCCTCCCGGCCCGTCGCGGTGACGGCCAGCACGGTCCGGCCGGTCTGCCGGGCCAGCGCGGCCACGGCGAACGGCCTGGCGCCGGGCGGACCCACCAGGTCGACGTGCATGCGGTGGCCGTCGGCGGCGGCCTTCACCGCCTCGGCGATCGCCGGGTCCGTTACGACGACATCCAGCAGACCGTGCAGGCTCATAGGGGCATCCGTCCGGGTCATGAGAGTGGTGCTGGCAGCCGGCTGCTGCCAGGGCGGGCAACGCGAAGGGCCCGACACGTGGGACGGGCCGGGGGTTCCAGACTACGACCCGCCGGTGACAGCCGCTTCCGCACCGGTGGGTGGCAGCCACTCGACACCGGTGGGTGGCAGCCGCTCCGCACGGTTGGTGACAGCCGCTCCGCACCGACCGTCGACAGGCGCTTCCGCGCCGGCCGGGACGCTCGCTCCGCGCGGCGGCGGTGTACCGGGCGGGCGGGGTGGGGAGTCTCCTCTACGAGGTGTGCGGCGCGGGCCCCGGCGGGCATCCGCGGTGCCGGGCCGGGCCGTCCACCGCTCCACCACCGCCGCTCGTCGCCGGTCGCCCACCGTTCATCTCCACGGGACACACAGTTCCGTCCGGGGTCCTCCCAGGAGTGATCCCACCGTCTAGTCTGTGGGCCGACCATGGCACGAACGGCTTCCGAGGGATCACCGGCGCACGAACAGTTCCACCGGCCGCGACAGCGGACGGCGACCAGCTCCGCAGGGCGATCCCCCGCGGTGCACGGACTCAAGCGGACACCAGGTATCGGGGATCGGGGGCGTACGTGGGTGAGAACGAGATGGCGGTTTTCGGGGTCTCCGCCGCCGAGGAAGAGATCTACCGCCACTTCCTGCGCAACCCCTCCACCGCCGCCGACGACCTCCACCTCCTGCTCCACACCGAGGCCGGGCAGGCCCGCGCCCGGATCGACCGGCTCCGGGAGCTGGGGCTCCTGCGGGTGGAGGACGACGGCCGCCGGATCGCGCCCGTGGATCCGGAGACCGCCCTCTCCCGCCTGGTCGATCTGCGGCTCCACGCACTCCACCAGGAGCTGCAGCGCGTCACCCAATCGCGCCACGTCATTGATGGTCTACGCGCGGAGCAGGGGGCCCGTACGCCCCCTCCGCAGGGCATCGAGCAGCTGGAGGGGCTCGCCCAGATCCGCAACCGGATCGACGACCTCGCCTTCTTCGCCCGGGACGAGATCCTCTCCGTGGAGCCGTACACCCGCCTCTCCCCGGAGAACATCGCCCGCTCCAGGCCGCTGGACCTGCGCTGCCTCAGGCGGGGTGTCCGGATCCGCAACGTCGTCTCCAGCGTCGCGCTCCAGGACCCGCCGACCGCCGCCTATCTGCGGGAGCTGACCGAGCACGGGGCGTCGATCCGGGTCACGGCGGACACCACGGAACGGCTCCTGGTCTACGACCGCCGGGCCGCCCTCGTACCGCTGGACCCCGGCGACACCTCCCGGGGCGCACTGCTCGCGCACCGCAGCGGTCTGGTCTCCAACATCATCGCGCTGTTCGAGAAGATCTGGGACCAGGCCGAGGAGCTGTCCCTCGCGGACGGCAAGGACGGCGGGGCGGACGGCCAGGCCCGCCAGGGGCTGTCCCCCATGGAGCGGCGGGTGCTGGTAGCGATGTGCACCGTCGGCAAGGACGAGGCCGGGGCCCGGGAGCTGGGGGTGTCGGTACGGACCTACCGGCGCCATGTCGCCGAGCTGATGCAGACCCTCGGCGCCGCCAGCCGCGCCCAGGCCGCGCTCCTGGCCCGTGAGCGGGGCTGGATCTGACAGGGCCGTGAGCGCAGCCCGGCCGGGCACAGGGCCGTGCAGGTGTGCGGACGCGGCGTGCGGACGCGTGCACGCATGGAGGCATGGAGGCATGGACGTACGGGTGCGTGGTCGTACGGATGCAGGGGTGTGCGGATGCAGGGATGCGCGGATGTAGCGATGTAGGGATGCGCGGATGGGCGAGGGCCGCTCCGGGCTTACGGGCGCGGTCAGGCCTCCTCCGTCCAGCCTCGCAGCGCCGTGTCCGCCAGGACGCAGGAGACCGCCCGCCGCACCGCCGGGGCGTCCGTCGACCCGGCCAGCTCGACCCGCAGCACCACCCGGTCCTGGTCCACCTCCGAGTGGCAGCACCAGTGGCCGGGGAGGAGCCCCAGGAGCCGTACGACGGTGGTCCAGCCGGTCGGGGCGGCCCGGTCGCGGCGTACGAGGACGACGGCGGCGACCCCGGGCCGCCCGGACGGACCGGGCGTCATGACCCCGCCTCCCCGCCGGCGCCCGGCCCGGTGTCCCCGTGAGCCCCCGGTCCGGCGCTCCCCCCGGTGCCTGGCCTCCCGCTCCCCCCGGCCCCCGGTCCCGCGTCCAGCACCCGCCGGGCCGCCGCCGCCAGCGCCGTGATGCCGGCCGGCAGGGCGGTACGGACGTCGGGGGCGAAGCCGGGCGCGTGGTTCGGCGGTACGGGCCCTCCCCCGGCCCGCGCCGCACGCCACTCCCGCGGGCCCGTGGTGCCGAGCAGCCAGTACGCCGTCGGCACCCCGCCCGCCGCGAAGTGCGGGAAGTCCTCGGTCGCCGTCGCGGGGGCGGCGTCCAGCACCCGGCCCGCGCCGAGCGACGCCTCATGGGCGCGGCGGACCGCCGCCGTCAGCGCCGGATCGGGGAGCAGGGCGGGCGAGCGGGCCGTCACCGTGAGGTCCGGGTCGCGCGGGGCGCCCGAGGCGGCGGCCTGGGCCCGTACGACACGTTCGGCGGCGGCCAGCAGCCGGTCGAGCGCCGGGTCGGTGAACGCCCGTGCGGTGAGGGAGAGTTCGGCGGTGTCCGGGGTGATGTTGCCGCGCTCGCCGGCCCGCAGCGAGCCGACGGTGAGCACGGCCTGTTCGGCGGGGGCGGTCTGGCTCGCGACCACCGATTGCAGGCCGAGCACGGTGGCGGCGGCCATCAGGACCGGGTCGACGGTGAGGTGCGGGGTGGCCGCGTGGCCGCCCCGGCCGTACAGGGTGACGTCGGCGGCGATGCTCCCCGCCATCAGGGGCGCCCCGCCCGGTGCGTGGGCGACGGTCCCGGCGGGGAGCGGGGCGGCGTGCTGGGCGAGGACCGCGTCCGGGGTGCCGAACCGTTCGTACAGGCGGCCGTCCTCCAGCATCGACCGGGCCCCGCTCAGCGTCTCCTCGGCGGGCTGGCCCACCACGAGGACCGTGCCGCGCCAGCTGTCCGGGTCCTCGGCGAGGAGGGCCACCGCCCCGGTGACCGCCGCGATGTGCAGGTCGTGGCCGCAGGCGTGCATGACCCCGGGGACGGTGCTCGCGTACGGCAGGCCGGTGGCCTCGGTGACGGGCAGCGCGTCGAGTTCGGTGCGCAGGAGCACGGTGGGACCGGGGCCGTTGCGCAGGACGCCGACGAGCCCGTGGCCGCCGCCGACCGCCCGGGTGACCGCGAGGCCGTGTCCGGTCAGCCGGGCGGCGAGGGCGTCGGCGGTGCGGTGCTCGTGGCCGGAGAGCTCGGGGTGGGCGTGCAGGTCGAGGTAGAGCGCGAGGGCGGCCCGGAGCAGCGGTCGCGGCAGGGGCACGCTTCCCGCCGCCTCCCCACCGGCCGCCCGTGCACCGTGCGCGCCCACGCCGCGCTCCGTACCGTCCGTCCCCACGCCGCGCTCCGTACCGCCCGCCCCCACGCCGCGCTCCGTACCGCCCGCCCCCGCACCGCGCTCCGTACCGCCCGTCCCCGCACGCCCCACACCGCTCGTCCCCGATCCGCGCTCCGTACCCTCCGCGCCCGAGCGCCTCGCGTCGTCCGCGCCCGCACACCCCGCACCGCCCGCCCCCGCGCCGCGTCCCACACCGTCCGCCCCCTTCGGCGTTCTCGCCGCTGTGACCACTTCGCACCTCATCTCTGCTCAACGAGCCTGTGCCGTACGGCTGTCAGGGCCCCTGCCGTCGCGCTGTCACCGGGTGCCAGCGAAGTGACAGCGAAAGCGCGGCCGATCTGACAGCGGGGTCCCCTCCAATGGATTCAGCGCCGGGGACACCGGGCCGGATCCGCCGGCCGGTCCCCACGAGACCAGGGAGAACACCATGGCCCCCAAGACCGAGCTCGCCACCCTCGCCGACGAGATCCTGGAGCTGGAGTCGGAGACCTTCGAGATCTCGGACTACTCCGACGCGGTGGAGGTCGTCCTCGCCGGTTCCACGTCCTGCTCCTCGACCTCCACCTGCTCCAGCACCACCAGCACCACCTCCTGCAGCGCCTGACGCCGCTCTCCACCCGCTCGCACGCCAGCCCCCTCCGTCGGTCGGAGGGGGCTGACGTGCGTGGTGCGCGGGGCCGGTCACGGGAACGGGTGCGGGACGGCCTTGATCTCCTCCTCCGGCAGGTCGTCCGCCCGCCGCCCCGCCGCCCGCAGCGCGGTGCTCAGCCGGGGCATGCGCAGCGCCCGCTGCCTGCTCCAGCCGAAGTCCAGCGGCAGCAGGCCCGGGACGGTGGTGGAGACGGTGTGCAGGCCCATCCGGCGCTGCTCGGGGGTCGTCTGGTCGACGGCGATGACGTCGTACCCGGCGGCCGTCAACTGGTCCCGCAGACACCGCAGATCGTCCAGCAGGTCTCCCGTACGGGGGCGCTGCGGCTGCCAGTTCGCGAACGCCTCCTCCAGCGGGAGGACGGCGACCGGGTCCAGGTACTCGGCCGCGTGCCGGGCCATCGACGGCAGACCGTACAGCTGGGCGTGGTCCTTGAGGTGCAGGACCTTGGTGAAGTCCCGTTCCATGGCTTCCAGTTCGGTGCGGCGCTCGGCCACCTGGTAGGGCAGGTGCGGGATGTAGGTGAGGACCTCCGACAGGGCCGCCTCCACCGTGTCCGCCGGGTCGAACCCGGCCGCCGCGCTGAAGGAGAGCGTGCCGTGGCCGCCGTCGCGCCGGACCGCGAGGGCGGTGACGACGGGGACGGCCAGGTCCATGCGGGTGTCGAAGGCGTGCACGTCGTAGCCGTGCAGGGCCGCCCGGTCGAGCATCGAGCGGACGGCAGACGTCCCGCAGGTGGTCAGGTCGATGGCGGTGAGGCGGGCGCGGCCGTACCAGGCGAGCAGGAAGGCGTCCCGCTCGACCAGTTCGAGGAGCCCGAAGAGGATGGCCTCCTCCGGACTCCCGCCGGTGGCGCACCCGTTGGAGCACTCGAAGACGAAGTTGTCGGCGTCGACCCCGGCGCTGTAGTGGGCGAGCCGGGCCGGGACGAGGATCGGGGCGTCCTCGCGCAGCGAGTGGCCCCAGACCCAGGGGATGGCCCGGTCCGGGTCGAAGGGGCTGACCAGGGGGTCACCGGCGTACGTCTCGGGGGCGTAGAAGCCGCAGTCGGCGGGGTTCAGGGCCGGGCCCCGCGCGGAGAGGTTGCGGTAGCTGTCGACGACCGGGGAGGTGCCGCGCCGGCGGTGGGTGCCCGCGTACCGCTCCAGGCCCTCCAGGTAGGCCAGGGTGCGGCTGGTGGCGTACCGGTTGGCCTGGCCGCTCCAGGTGACGTCGTTGAGGCCGGCGTAGCCGCGTACGAAGTGGGTGCCGGCGACGGGGGCGGTGGTGGTGGAGGCGGGGTTGATCCAGGTGTCCGAACCGAGCGCCCCGCACACGGGGTTGGCGAGGGCGGCGGTCGGCAGGGGGTAGGAGTCGAGGGTACGGAGGCGGTAGCCGTCGGGGTCCGGTTTGGGGGCGGGGCCCAGCTCCATCCGGGCGGCTTCCGCCGTGTCGGGCACCTCCTGGACGCAGGCGGGGCAGAGGGGTTCGGGGAGCAAGGGGAAGGTGGCCGTGGCGAGGGTGGCCAGGTCGACCCGGGTGACCTGGGGGAGCGCGCGGTCGGCGGGGGTGGCGTCGGGGACCGCGGACGCGGCCGCCGGGTGGGCGGGGTCCGGGCCGGTGGCCCGCGCCGGGCCCGGGAGGACGGCCCGGTACGTGGCCCAGACGGCGTCCACCACGTAGTCGGTGAGCACCGGCCAGTGCACGGCCCCCTGCGGCTCGTGGCCCAGCTCCAGCGCCTCCCGCTCGGAGCGGCTGCGCAGCCGCTGCCACCGCATCGCGAGGCACTGGCCGCAGGCGGCGCCTCCCGGCCCGCCGCCCCAGGGGCCGATCAGGACGGCCCGGGAGGTGAGCTGGACGTTGGCGGCGGGGCGGGTGTCGGCGTACGGGTCCCGGTGGCCGAAGCCGAGAGTGTCGGCGGCCCCGAGCGGGACCACGTAGGGGGCGGGCAGGCCGTCGGGCATCCCCGAGTGGCGTGCCGACAGCGCGGTCTGGAGCTGAGCGCGCGCCACGTCCAGCGGGGTCGAAGCGGTGGCCGTCGTCATGACTTGTCGCTCCAGCGGAAGGTCCTCAGCGCCACCGCGCCGAGGACGAGGGCGAATCCGGCGAGCACCGCGCAGGCGACGCCGATGTCCTGGAGGGAGCCGCCGCCGGTCAGCGCGCCGGAGACCCCGTCGTTGAGGTAGCGCAGCGGCAGGACGCGGGAGAGGCTCTGCATCCAGCCGGGCATGGCGTCCAGCGGGAAGAACGAACCGGAGAGGAACGCCATGGGGATCATCAGGCAGTTGGCGACGGCCGCGACCGCCTCCGGGGTCCTGGCGTAGCTGCCGACGATGACGCCCAGCGCGAGGAACGCGGTGATGCCGAGCACCAGCACGGGGATCGCGAGCGGCCAGCGGCCGTCCAACTGGAGCCCGAACGAGGGCAGCAGGGCCACGGCGACGAAGAGGACCGCCTGTACGGCTCCGATGCCGAGCGCCAGTACGTAGCGGGAGGCCAGGACGGTGGAGACGGGGGTGGGCGTCATCCGGATCAGCCGGAGGATGTCGTCGCGCCGCCACTGCATGAGGACGAACCCGACGCCGAACACGGCGGCGTTGCCGACGCCCCAGGACAGGACACCGGGGGCGATGTAGTTGATGTAGGGCTTGCCGCTCTCCTCGACCGTCTGGCCGTGGAAGATCAGCCCGAAGACCACCAGGAAGATCAGCGGGAAGGCGAAGGTGAAGAAGAGGGTGGTGCGGTCGCGGGTGTAGGCCCGGTATCCGGCCTGGCTCAGCGCGGCGTAGGCGCTCATGGGGGTGTCTCCGTATCGGTGGTTCACGAGGGGCGTGGCGGTGGCGGGGCGGCGGGGGAGGGGCGGGCTTGGGCCGGGCTACGGCTGGGGGGCTCCGGTGCCTGTACCCGCGCCCGTTCCTGCGCCCGTTCCTGCTCCAGTACCTGCGCTCGTGCCGGTGCCGGTGCCGGTGTCTGTGCCTGTACCTGTGCCGGTCAGCGCCAGGTAGACGTCCTCCAGGCTCACCGTCCTGGTCTGTACGCCCTGGAGCCCCGCGATCTCGTCGACGGCGGCCAGCACCTGGCCCGAGGCGAGGGTCTCCAGCACGATCGAGCCGCCCTCCTCGGTGACCCGGTCCACGCCCGGGATCGCGCGGGCCCGGTCGGCGGTGAGGCGGTCGGCGGGGACCAGCAGCCGGGTGGTGGGGCTGGAGGCGGCGATGAGCCGGCCGGGGCTGTCGAGCGCGGCGACCTTGCCCTCGACCATGATCGCGACCCGGTCGCAGAGCGCCTCGGCCTCGTCCAGGTGGTGCGTGGTGTAGACGATGGTGCGGCCCGCGCCCTTGAGGTCCCGGAGCACCTGCCACAGGGAGCGGCGGGCCTGCGGGTCGAGGGCGGCGGTCGGCTCGTCCAGGAAGATCAGCTCGGGGTCGTGGACGAGGGCGGAGGCGATGGCGAGCCGCTGCCGCTGACCGCCGGAGAGGTCGTCCACGCGGGTGCCGCCCTGCTCGGTGAGGCCGACGGAGGCGAGGGCGCGTTCGGCGGCGGCCGCGTCGCACCGGTAGAGGGCGGCCATGGTGGCCAGGTGCTCGCGGGCGGTCAGCCGGACGAAGAACGCCGAGCTCTGGGTCTGCACGCCGAGCCGGGGCAGCAGGGCGGTGTTGCGCGGCCAGGGGCTCTCCCCCAGGACCGCCACCGTTCCGGAGTCGGCGCGGCGCTGCCCCTCCATGATCTCGACGAGCGTGGTCTTGCCCGCCCCGTTGGGCCCGAGCAGCCCGAAGAACTCCCCGCGTTCGACGGTGAGCGAGACCCCGTCGACGGCCCGGGTGGCGCCGTACGTCTTGTGGACGTCGGCCAGGGCGACGGCGGGCCCGGCGGACGGTCCGGCAGGGGGGTCGTGCGGGGTGCGGGGGGCGGTGGACGTCATGGAACTCTCCTTGGGATGGAACATCAGGCCGTCAGCAGATGATGGGCGCCCGCGACGGCCGCCGCGACCACAGCGGCGAGAACAAGCACCGTGCCCAACACGTAGGCGGAGTAGGCGATACGGGCGCGGCGCGGGTAGGCGGCCGCCTCCGGGGAGCGGCGCAGCGCGAGCCGCAGGTAGCCGCCGGCGGAGGCGGCGAGGCCGGTGGCCCCGGCGAGCTGGCTCGCGATCTTGTATCCGTCGAGCGGCGGCAGCGGCACGAGCATCGCGAACGCCTGGACGCTGCCGAGGAGCAGCAGGGCGGCGAGCGCCTGGTGCGTGGCGTCGTCGAGCGGGGCGAAGAGCCACAGGGCGCAGAAGGGGAGCAGGAAGAGGAGGTTCATCACCGCGCCCGCCACCGCCGTGGCGATGCGGTGCCGACGGCTGCCCAGGTGGAGGTAGTTGTCGACCGTGCAGTACATGATGACGGCGGGCAGCCGCCACCGCAGCCCGATCTCCGCGACCTGCCCTCCGTAGTGCCGGGCCACCACCCCGTGGGCCAGTTCGTGCAGGGCGGTGCTCAGCCAGAGCAGGATCGCCGTGCCGGTGAGCAGGACGGGGTTGGTGAACAATTCCCGTACGGCGATAAGCAGTTCGCCGGACCGGGCGACGACGACCACCTCCATGGCCACCACCAGCGCCAGCAGCGGCACCATCGCCCAGGGTGCGAGCAGGAAGCCGAAGACCCGGTGGAGGCGGGCGGTGGAGGCGTCCGCGTCGGCCACCAGGGGGAGCGTGCCGCGCAGGAGGGTGCGGGGCTCGGGCGGGGTGACAGGCGGTGCCTGCACCGGCGTCCCGGCCAGCAGCCCCTTCGTCCCGAGCATGGTGAGGATCTGCTGCCAGTGGGCGTCCCCCAGCCGCCGCCCGTACTCCCCCGCGTACTCCTCACCGATCTCCGCGAGGCTCCGCTGACCGTCCATCCGGGCGATGAGGAAGTGCTCCTTGGCCCCGACCTTGAAGGAGTTGCCGCTCTCGGTGTCCTTGATCAGATGGACGGTGGCGGCTCCGTCGAGCAGCGGGTCGCTGAGCAGGACGCGGGGCCGCAGTTCGGGCCGGTAGGCGGCGAGCCCGGCGGAAGCCCCGGAAGCGCTCATGCGGACTCCCTGGTGGATTCCGTGGCGGACCCCTTCGCGGTTTCCGGGGCGGACCCCTCGCCGGTCTCCTCGGCGGACTCCTCCCCGGACCCCTCGCCGGACTCCTTGAGGACACGGCCCAGAACATGGCTGAGATACGCCTCGTCCCGGATGGTCACGTGCAGCCGGTTGTTGGTCATGTGCATGTACGGGGAGAGCAGCAGCGGAAGCGCCACGGCGGGGTCGGTGACCTGCTCGTCGCGCTCGCCGTCCCAGGACCGGAAGACGAGGTCCCCGTCGACGGCCAGCTTCCGTGCCCGGTCGCGGAGTTCGGCGCAGTGCTCGGCCCAGCCGGCCAGGGAGCCGGGGAGCGAGCGCGCGTTACCCGGCGGGGCCGTGGCGGACCGGATGCGGGTGAACCGGTCGCGCAGGCCGTCCGCCGTGCGGGCGTAGTTGCGGTCGTACTCGTCGGTGCCGATGAAGCCGGTCCCGGGGAAGGCCCGGTGCCAGAACTCGTAGTAGCTGTCCAGGTACTGGGTCAGCTCCGCCCGATCCGGCAGGAACGTCGACGACATCACCATCATCAGCTGGGCCGAGGTCCCCAGGAGGACCGTGCGCAGGTGGAGGTTCTTGGTGGCGAGCGCGTCGATGACCAGGTCGCTGGAGTGCCGGAAGTGCCACTCGGCCAGCTCGATCCCGGCCGGGCCGCCGTACTTCCCGAACTCCGGCTCGTACGCCTCCCGGTGGCGGGAGTTGTTGGGCCGCAGGTTCATCCGGCCCTGGTCGTCCATGTAGTGGCCGCGCTCGCTGCCGGGGAACTCGATCTCGAAGAGGGTGTTGTAGAAGTCGTTGAGGAACCCGGAGTCGACCTCGTACAGCGCGGGCCGCTCCGCGAGGAACGTGTCCACGGCCTGCTCGGTGCGGCGGGCCACCTCGGGTGCGGCGTCGGGCGTGGACGGCCTGAGGCGCAGGCGTACGTGGGGTCCCTCCAGCCAGTAGTTGATGAAGAAGTACCCGGCGAGCAGCCCGTCCGCCTCCAGCTCCGCGACCAGCGGGCGGACGCAGTGCAGGAGGAAGGGGCGGGGGTTGGCGGCGTAGAAGACGTGGGTGGCCTGCCAGGCGCCGGTGCCGTTCGCCGTTGCGGTCGTGGTGACGGGTGGGGTCATGCGGTCCTCCTGCGGACGGGTACGGCCGTCTCCACGGCCAGTTCGGCGACATGGCGGCCGTGGCCGGAGACGGTGTGCAGGGCGTCCTCGTCCGGCAGCGCCTCCCGGAAGACCACACGGGCCTCCGGGGTCTTGATCAGGGCCTCGAAGGCCGACAGGGAGAGGGGGCTGTCGAAGTCCAGGTACTGCGGCTTGGCCCCGGTCGCGCCCCGGGCCCCGGAGTCCGACACGGTCGCGAAGACCCGGTCGGGCAGCCCGTGCGCGCGCCGGAAGGCGTGCCAGTCCAGGAACCAGCCGTCCTCCGTGGCCCCGGCCCCGTGCAGCGGGAGCGCGGCGGCCGGGGCGCTCCAGCTGCGCCGGCTCAGCACGAGCGAGCCGTGCCGCACCCGGGGCCTCGTGGTGACCCCGCCCGCGTCCGGGGCGCCCTCGGGGACCCCGCCCCACACGTTGAGCGGGGCCATCGAGGTCGGGGAGAGGAGGAGCAGGGTGCGGGGCAGCTCGGGGAGCGCGAGGGGGACGAGGTAGCCGAGGTAGACGGGGATCACCTCGCGGTCCAGGCGGGCCGAGCGCAGGACGAGCCGGTCGGCCTCGGGGTCGTGGAGGAGGTGGAGGTCGTCCAGGGAGATCCTGAACTCCTGCTCCAACGTGCCGCGTTCACCCGGGCAGACGATCTCGTACGGGGTCAGCCGGCCGTGCAGGTTGAGGTTGCTGGTGACGGGTCCGCCGGTGACCTCGGCCAGGACCGCCCCCTCGGGCACGATCGTCTCCGCGCCCGCGAAGAGGTGCTCGTCGAGCCCGTCGAAGAGCTGGGTGAACCGGCTGAAGGGGAACGAGACCCCGCCGTAGGACCGGTTGAGGACGACGAGCGGGTCGCCGGGGCGGTCGGCGATCTGGAGGTGGTGGCTCATCGGTGCGAAGCCGGGTGCCAGGCCGTCGAGTTCACCGGCGACCTCGGCCAGGAACGCGTCGTCGACCCGCACCTCGGCCGCCTCCGGCCCCGCCGCCTCCCACAGCGCGGCCATCCGGGCGGTGAAGGTGCGCCGGGCGGTGTCCAGGGCGCGGAGGCGCTCCAGGCCCAGCCAGTTCACCTCCGGTACGTAGGTGCCGTCGGCGTCGTAGGCGGTGCGGGTGGCGGTGAACGTCATGTACTGGTCGAAGAAGTCCTCGTGGAAGTCGTGGACCAGCTTCAGGAGGTCGTCGCACCGGCCCCCGCGCCCGTACCGCGCGAGGAAGAAGCCCTCGAAGGTGATGCGCTGGGGGAGGGTGAGGTCGAACGCGGGCAGCACCCGCTCGACGGCCGCCAGCGGCCCGGCCGCCAGCTCCTGCCAGGCGTCCGGGTCCAGCGCGACGCCCCGGCCGGTCCCGTCCGGTTCCGGCCCCCGCACGGCGCCGGAGGCCAAACCCGCACCCCCGCTCGCCGCGCCCGTCCCCGTACCCCCGATCGCCTTGCCCGGCTCCGCACCCTCGCTCTCCCAGCCCGGCTCCGCACCCCCGCTCCGCCTGCCCGGCCCCACTCCCCCGCCCGCCGCCGCGTCCTCGTACAGCAGCGTCTGCGGGACCTTCGCCCGCTCCGCCCCCAGCTCCTCCTCCTGGACCGCCCGCAGCCCCGCCCGCAACGCGTCCAGCAGCACGCGCCGCTCGTCCGGCGAGGCGTCCGCGAACCGCTCGACGCACCGGGCGGGCTCCTCCAGCCGGTCCGCGAGCCGGTCGGCCCAGGGGCGCTCCAGGCCGCGCAGCGCCCCCTGGAACGCGCGCAGCGGGTCGGTGTCGTGGACCTCGGTCCGCAGGCACGGCACCTGGACCATGCCGACATCCAGCAGCGCCCCGAGGTACTGCTCGCACTCCTCGCGCGCGGCCCCCTGGTCCCGGGTCAGCCACTCCACCAGGTCCCCGTAGCGCAGCACGGTCCCGCTCCGCTCCTCGAAGAGGCCGAGGAGCCGGTCCAGGGTGCCGCTGCGGCGCAGGAAGAACAGCCGGTCCTTCACCGCGTCGAACGTGACGGCGGTGTCGTCGTCGCCCGCCGTGACCCACCGCCGCACGTACCGCACCCGGTCGTCGTCGCGGCCCCACCCGGAGGCGGGGGCGACCGGCAGGTCGGCGCGGCGGGCCGGGTCGGCGATCACGGCGTCGGCGAGGCGGCCCAGCGCGACGACGTTGAGCCGGGCCTGCGCCCGCCACTCCTCCGCCACGCGCAGCCGCAGCCCCTCGGAGCCGGTGAGCGAGCCCAGCGCCACCCCGGTGAAGGTGGAGAACGGGCTCGTCTTGCACGCCGTCCGGTACACGTACGACAGCAGCGAGCGTTCGATCTTGCGCTGCTTCTTTCCGGGCCGGGCGCCCGTCGGCGGGGTCTGCTTCCGGTACGCGTCGAGCTGGGCGTCCAGGGCCGGTGAGGCGAGCAGGAGGGCCCGGCGCAGCCGTTCGTGACCGGCGAGTCCGCGCAGGGCCTCGCGGCTGCGGCCGGTCTCGGCGGCGAGGAGGCCGGCCCCCGCGCCGCGCCGCTCGTCCAGCGCCCGGCGGCCGGTCAGCCAGTCGGCGACGGTGGAGGCGGCGGCCGGGTCCAGGGCGCGGACGCGTTCGAGGAGGCGGTCGGCCGCGTCGGCGGCGGGCAGCCGGTTGTTGAAGACGTCCCGGCGCAGCTTCAGCAGGGCCCGGCGCATCGGTTCGTCGTCGCTGCCCCCGACCAGGTCGTGGAGCTGGTCGGCGGCCTTCTCCGCGACCAGCGCCAACTGGGCGGACTCATCCAGGACTTCGTCGGCCCATCGGCGGCTCTGCGGGCAGCGCAGGCCCCGCACGCTCTCGGCCGGAAGCCCGGCGACCCGGACCATGAACGCGGGCCGTATCACCGGCGAGTTGACTCGTTCACTCATCGTCGGCTCCCCCGCTCAGGCGATCTCGTAGCGGAAGTCGGCCGACGCGGGCCGTTCATTGCCGATCATCATGATCAGCAGCGGTGCCTCGCCCGTCCCTTCGAGACCCAGCTCCTCGATGTAGGAGATGTTGTCGAAGCCGAGCGCCACTCCGCAGCCCAGGTCCACGGCGGAGGCGGCGGTGTAGACGGACTGGGCGACGGCCCCGATGGTGGCGTTGACCAGGCGGTATCCCCGGTCGCCGACCGCGTCCAGGACGGCGGTGGTCCGGACGGTCGGCACCAGGACGGCCCCGGCCTGCTCCAGGTTGTAGTTGGCCAGGAAGTAGTTCTTCTGAAGGAACTCCCCCGGCCGCCCCTCCTTCACCCGCCACAGGCTCCGCCGCTCGGGGTCGTACGCGTAGGAGCCCGGCTCCAGCCCCTCCACATGGCTGACGAACGCGTACAGCTTGGCGAGTCGCACCTCACCGGTGTCCCCGCCGAGCCGTGATCCGGCGTCCGCCGCGGCCAGGCAGGCCGCCAACTGCTCTCGTGTCACCGGCTGCTGGGCCTCGAAGCGGCCGAAGCTGGAGCGGCGGTCGCGCAGCGCGGTGCGTACGTCGGTCTCCAGCGGCCGGGCGGGCGGCAGCTCGACCTCCGTGCCCGCCGGGTCGACGGGGTGCGCGGCGGCCGGGGCCAGCGCGCCGGGGGCCGGGCGGGCGGTGGCGTCGGCGGAGGTGGCCGCCTGCATGCGCAGCAGCGCGTCGAAGGTGAGGACCGTACGCGAACGCTCGACGTCCTTGCGGCGTACGGCGGCGGGGGCCTGCACGCGGGCGGTCCCCTCCGCCGAACGGCCGTCGTATCCCGCCCACTTCAGCGGGACGACCGCGAAGATCCCCTCCTCCTCCGGGTCCACGCCGAGGAGGGCCGCCAGCCGCTCCTCGTCGAACCAGAGCGCCGGCTCGACCGCCAGGCCCCGGGCCGCGGCCCACATCCGCCAGGTCTGCACGCAGGCGCCGAGGTCCATGGAGACGGCGTGGAAGGAGAAGCTGTTGTACTTGAAGGAGTTCTGCCAGAACTTGATGGAGAGCACCAGGTACTGGTCGGTCGCCGGGCCCGGCGCACCCTCCCCGAGCGCGGCGCGCACCTCGCCGGACACATCGCCGGTGAGCAGCCGCTGCATGGCGTGGTGGCGGGTGGAGTAGTAGTGCACGCCCGGCGGTACGGGGCCGCTCGGCCCGGAGACCCAGTGGACGCCGACGGGGTAGAGCCCGCCTCCGGAGGCCGAGCCGCGCGACCAGTTGGCCAGTGGGTAGTAGGGCAGGGCGCTCAGGTCGGTGTTGGCCTGCACGCCCAGGCGGCGGCCGGTCAGACCGTAGGAGTCCCGGAGCATGCCGGAGAGGGTGGCGAGGTCGAACTCGCCGTCTTCCGGCCCCCCTTCGGTACACAGTCCCCGGTCGAGCGTGGCGTCGGCGGGGTAGGGGGCGTCGGGCAGCGGGAAGCTGTCGGCGCCCGGGTAGAACTTGGCCTTGCGGGGGCCGTCCTGCCAGTTCGGTACGTAGTCTGCGGGGTCCATCGGGACCCGGCCGCGATGCATGATCGCGGCGGCGTATTCATGGGCGTATCCCATGGCGAGCTCCTTGGTCACGGCAGAGGAGGGAGCGGAGGCGGGAGCGGAGAAGGCCGGAGCGGCGGCGGGGAGAGGAAGCCGGAGCCGGCGCGGGGGCGCGGTCATGGGAACGGGTGGGGGGCCGGGTTGAGATCGGCGTCGGTCAGGTCCGCCGTACGCAGCCCCGCCTCGCGCAGCGCGGTGCGCAGCCGGGGCATGTGCAGGGCGCGCTGCCTGCTCCAGCCGAAGTCGATCGGCAGCAGACCGGGCACGAGGACGCTCACCGTGGTCAGCCCCAGGGCCCGCTGCTCGGGCATGGTCTGGTCGACCACGACCACGTCGAACCCGGCGCCCGTGACGGCGTCCACGCACCGCTCGAGGTCCTCGCGCAGGTCGTCGGAGACGGGAAGGACCCCCCGGCCGCCTCCGCCCCGGAGCCCGGCCCGGCTCCCGCCGTCGCCCCCGCCCCCGTCCCCGTCCCCGTCCCCGTACAACTCATCGAAGGAACGGGCCGGTTGACGTACGGCCCCCGGCGCGCCGAGCAGGAACTCCGCGTGGTCGCCCATCTCCGGGATGCCGTACGCCAGCGGGTGGTCGTGGAGCGCCGCCACCTTGTCGAAGTCGTACGCCATGGCCCGCAGCCGCTCCTCGTCGCGCTCGGTGCGGCCCTGGAGGTTGACGGCGTCGGTGGCGATCTCGCAGAGCGCCCCGGCCAGCGCCGCCTCCGGGTCGAGTCCGGCGCCCGCGCCGAAGCACATCCGGCCCGGCCCGCCGTCGGGGCGGACGGCGACCCCGGTGACGACGGGGATCGGGAAGGAGATCCGGGTGTCGAAGAACCGGGCCTCGTAGCCGTACATCTCCAGCCGATCCACCATCTGCCGGGTGGCCGGGCGGCGGCTGGTGCGCGGGTCGATCTCCGGGAGCGCGGCCCGCCCGTACCAGGAGAGCAGGAACGCGTCCCGCTCCACCACCTCCATCAGCCCGAAGTAGACGGCTTCCTCCAACGCCCCGCCGGACGCACAGCCGTTGGAGCTCTCCTGCACGAACCGGTTCTCCAGGCCCGGCGCGTGGTAGTACGTGAGCACCTCGGGCACGAGAACCGTCCGCCGGTCCCGCAGCGACCAGCCGCGCACCCAGGGGATCACCCGGTCCGAAGTGAACGGCAGCACACGAGGGTTGGCGCGGTGGAAGGCGTCCGAGTAGAGCCCGACGACCCGGGGGTCCACCGCTGCCCGGCCCTCCGCCCGCAGCCCGTCCAGGCTCGCGTGCACCTGGGCGCGCTTGGCCCGCGAGCGCATGCCCGCGTACCGCTCGAGCCCTTCCAGCACCCCGATCCGCACGCTCTCGGCGAAGGTGTCGGCGTGCCCGCCCCAGAACGTCTCGCGCAGGTACGGGCCCGAGCGCATCGAGAAGCAGCCGATGGTGGCGGAGGTGGAGGTGGAGGAGACGTCCTGGACGACGGAGGGGCCCAGCGAGCCGCAGACGGGGTTGGCGTACGGCTCGACGGGGAGTTCGTACGTTCCGATGTCCCGGACCCGGAAGCTGCCCGGCCGCAGCTTGGGCGCGGGCCTCAGCGTGATCGTGGCGGCCTCGTCGGTGTCGGGCTCGGGGGTGGAGCAGACCGGGCACTCGGGGTCCGGGACGAGCGGGTAGTGGCGTACCGCCAGGGTCTGGAGGTCGACCAGATGGACGGCGGGGAAGGCCCCGGCCGCCGGTCCGCCGCCGTCCAGCCGGGCGGCGACGACCCCGGCGAGGGCCTCGGCGGCGAAGGGCGTGACGTACGGGGACGGGCCCGCCGCCCGGGTCCCCGAACCGAGCTCCAGCGCCTCGCGCAGGGCGACCGAGCGCACGGCCTGCCAGCGGCGCTCCAGGCAGCGGGTACACGGGAGGTGGCCGGTGGAACCGTCCGCCGCCGGGAAGGGGCCGACGACGGCGTGCCGGCCGTAGTAGCGCACCGGGACGGCGGAGGCCGGTGGCGGCTCCTCGGTCCTGAACGCGTCGTGCACGCCGAGGGGTCGGACGTCCAGGGGTACGGCTTGCGCCCCCGCTCCGCCGTGCCGGGTGAGCCCTGCCGTCACCAGCTCCGCGAGCAGCCGGGTGGACTCCTCCAGGACGGGCAGTTCGCGCTGCGGGGTCTCAACGGGCATCGGGGCCGCCCTCGCCGTCCACCGTCAGCAGCACCCGGGCCGTGGCGATGGAGCCCGACGGCAGATCGGCCGGGGTCGTCCCCACGTACAGGGCGTCCCGTCCGGCGGACCGCAGCCGGTCCAGCACCGCGTCGAACGTGGTCGCCGGGGCGTCCACCGCCACGGACTCCCCGCCCACCGCGACGGCCGCCGGGGCCAGGTCCCCCAGCAGCGGGTCGCCGAGGTCGACCGGCGCGTCCGGGTCCTCGGCGGCGAGCTGCACCTGGCCGAGCAGGTCGCGCAGGGCGCAGGCGGTCGCCGTACGCCGGGAGAGCCCGGCCCCGACCGCCCAACGCCCTTGTGCGGAAGGGCCGTCGGCCTCGCGGGCCAGGACCGCGTGGGCCGAGGTGCGCTCGGCCTCGCCCAGGTCGAGCAACTCCACGGCGATGTCCAGGTTGGCGGCGGACTTCAGCAGGAACACCAGCTCCGGGTCGCTCCCGTCGGCCGCGACCGGGCTCACCCGGGTGGTACCCCGCACCGCCCGCACCAGCGCGTCGTGCGCCAGCGCCGACAGCAGCCCGAGCCCCGCCGCCTCCGCCGCGCTGCCGCCCGCCCCGGAACCGGCCCGGCTCGCGAGGTGCGCCCGGTCGCGGTTGTGGGGGCCGAAGGGGCGCAGGGCCGCAGCCGGGACCCGTACGGTCTCCTTGCTGATCAGCGAGGTCGCGGTGGCCCAGGCGGTGGGTTCGGCTCCGGTGCCGCCGTGGGTGGTCAGGGCGGTGGGCCGGAGCGTGCGTACCGCCTCGGGGCCGTCCTGCCCGCCGTCCGCGAGCGGCACCACGTGTTCGACGTACGCCTCCGCCGCCGCGTACAGGGCCCGCATCCGCGCCCCCGCCAGGTGGTGCACGTCGAACGCGGCGATCCGCCGGCGCACCCCGCCCCCGAGCGCCACCTCCACCCGGCTGAGCTTCAGCGGGGTCTGGGTCAGCTCCTCGTCGTCGTACCGGCGGAAGATCCCGGTGTACGGGCGCACCAGCGCCGTACTGACCCGGTTCAACTCCTCGACCAGCGCCTCGGCGTCCCGGGCGGTCTCCACGGTCGGGGTGACCGGCAGCGCGAGGATGTCCGGCAGCGCGGCGGGCTCCGGCCCCCGGTCGGCCTCCAGGGCGGCGCAGCGGGCGCAGCGGGGGTGGGGCTGGACCGGTTCGGCCATCACGTCGAGCGACTCCAGGTCCTGGACGAGGACCTGGCCGTCCGTCTCGGCGGGCAGGGCGCCGGTGGTGAGGCGGAAGATCTCGTAGCCGACGAGGTTGCCGACCATCGCCGCGACCGGCCCGGCCAGGGCGTCGCCGGAGACCGGTACGGCACCGGCCGCCTCGCTCCACAGCTCGGCCGCGGTGCCCGGGTCGACGTTGCCGCCCAGGCGCAGCAGCGCGCAGGACCAGCAGCCGGTGGAGGCGGCGGTGGCGAGCGGGCCGACGATCAGCCGGCGGCCGAAGAGCCAGGCGGGGATGAGCGTCACCCCCTCGGGGACCCCGGCGGCCAGCAGCCGGTGGGTGCGCGCCCCGGCCCCGGACCCGGTGACCACGACGACGTCGTACCCCTCCAGCTCCGCCCAGTCGGCGTCCGTCCCGGCGCCGACCGTCCGGGCCTGGGACTCGACCGTCCCGGTCCGGGTCCCGACCGTCTCGACCCGGGCGCCGGCCCCGGCGGCCTCGGCGGTGACGTCGTCGTGGGCGGTGGTGGTCCCGATCCGGGCGCAGCCGTTGCGCAGCAGGCTCAGCGCGCACCAGCGGGCGGTCTCGTCGTCGCCGAGGACGGCGACGCGGGTGGTGCGGTAGCGGGCGAAGCGGGCGGGGGCGTTGTCGGTGTAGTGGTCGACGTAGGCGATCTGGGCGGCGAAGCGCTCGGCGATCTCGGGGCTCAGCCCGTCCCCGCCGGCCTCGGTGGGCCCGGTGGCCTCGGTCTGCGGGATGTCGCGGGCGATGCCCCGCGCGTACAGCGTCTTGACCAGCTCGGCGGCCATCGCCCGCTGGGCCGGCCCGAACCCGGCGCACAGCTCGTCCAGCCGGTGCTGTCCCGTCAGGTGGGGGACGACGAGGGAGGCGAAGCGGTAGGCGGTGCGGCCGGTGAGGTGGAAGCCGCCGTCGGCGTTGTGGAAGAGCACCCCGCCTGGGGTCTCGGTGAACAGGACGTCCCGGCGGATGCGCGGCCGGGTCCCGGCGAGCGCGTCGAAGGCCCCGGTGGCGGCGGGCGCGGCGGGGGCGGGGGCGGAGGGTGCGGCGCTCTCGGCCATGGGGATCACACCTTCTCTGTGCGGCGGTTGCGGATCCGGACGGTTCTTCGCAGATGGGCGCGGAGCAGGTCATGGATGCGGTACGGGCCGGGCGGCCCGTCCTCCAGGAGTCCGGCGTCGGCGAGCTGTTCCAGTACGTCTTCGGGGACGGGCGGGTGGGCGGGGTTCTTCGTGGCCCCGCCGCCTTCCGGGGCTCCCGTGGTCCCGGGCCCGCCCAGCAGCTCCGGTGGGCCGGTGCCGATGCGGAGGAGGGCCTCGGAGAGGCGGGGGTCGAGGCGGCCGAGCGCGCGGTCGAAGAGACCGCTCACCGAGTGGTCCGGGGAGTCGGTCAGGGTGAGCCGGGCCAGCGGGTCGTCGCCGAGCCAGTCGACGGCGTCGCCGAGCCGCAGCCCGGGGCGGGTCAGCAGCCGGGTGGTGAGGATGCGCAGGGCGGCCGGGAAGTGGCCGCAGAGCGCGGTGAGTCGGTGGGCGGCACGGGGGTCGGCCTCCACCCGCTCCGTGCCGAGGGCGGCGAGCAGCAGCGCGTACGACTCCGCCTCCGTGAAGGCGGTGAGCCGGTGCACCCAGCCGCCGTGGGTGGCGATGAGGCCGCCGAGCCCCATCCGGCTGGTGACGACGACGGCGAGGTCCGGGCCTTCGGCGGGCCCCTCCGCGGGCCCTCCGGCGGGCGCCCGGAGTGGCCCTCCGGCGCGTACCCCCGGTGTGAGCAGCGGGCGGACCTGGTCGGCGTCGACCACGTCGTCCAGGACGAGCAGGGCGCGTTCGCCCGCCCGCCCGGGGCCCAGCGCGGCGGCCACTTCGGCGGCGACCTCGTCGGCCGTACGGGGGTGGCCGTCCGCCCGGGTCATCCGGACGAGCAGCCGGCCGGCGGGGAAGCTGTCCCGTACGAGGTGGGCGACGTGGTGGGCGAGGGCGGACTTGCCGATGCCGGGGGCGCCGGAGACCAGGACGGTGAGGGGCCGTTGGCCGTCGGCGCCCGGGGGCGGCGGTGCGGTGAGGCGGGCGGCCATGGCGGCGGCCTCCGCCTCGCGGCCGGTGAAGTGGGGGACGGCGGGGACGGGGCCGACTCCGGGGGCGGCGGCCGGAAGGGGGACGGTCTCGCCCTGGATGACCCGCGAGGAGGGCCCCGGACCCTGGGTTGGGCCTGGGCCCGGACCCTGGGTTGGGCCTGGGCCGGGATGTAGGGCGGGGCCCGAGCTGGGGCCCAGGGCGGGCGCGACGGCCCCAGGGGACCCGGCAGACGCAGCAGACGCAGCAGACCCGGCAGTCCCGGCAGTCCCGGCAGTCCCGGCAGACCCGATGGTCCCGGCAGGCGCGCCGGTCTCGACAGCCCCTGCCCTCCCGCCGGCCGCACCGATCACACCGGCCCCGCTGCCCCCGCCGGGCCCGAGGTCCTCGCCGCGCAGGATGGACAGCTCCAGCTGCCGTAAGGACGGTGAGGGGTCCACGCCCAGCTCGTCCAGCAGGAAACCCTTGACCCTGCGGTACTCGGCGAGGGCCTGGGACTGGCGACCGGTGCGGTAGAGCGCCTCGATGAGTTGTTCGTGGAACCGTTCGTGCCCGGGGTATACGCGCGTAGCGGTCCACAGGTCGACCAGCGCCTCGCCGCAGCGCCCGAGCCCCAGCAGCAGATCGCAGACCCGCTCGACGGCACGGAGCCGCTCCTCCGAGAGCCGGGGCACCTCGTCCCGGTGCAGGACGTCGGAGCGTACGTTGGCGAGCAGCGAGCCCTGCCAGAGCGAGAGGGCGTCCTTGAGGGTGTAGAGCTCCGCCTCCGGGTCCCGGCCGAGGGCCGTGGCCCGGCGCACCTGGTCACGGAAGCCGAGGAGGTCCAGGGTGGAGGGTCCTGCGGTGATCCGGTAGCCGCCGGGGACCGCCTCGATGGACGTGCCGGTGACCCCGTGCTTGGTGAAGAGCCGGCGCAGCCGCAGCACACAGGTCTGGAGGGCGGCCTTGGCGGTGGCGGGCTGGTCCTCGCCCCACACCGCGCGCTGCAAGTACCCGGCGGAGACGGTGGAGTTGGCGTGCAGGAGGAGCGCGGCGAGCAGGATGACGGGCTTGGAGGGCTGGAGCACCACGACGTCCGGGCCGTCCGCGAGGGCCAGCGGACCCAGAAGCTGAAACCGCATCACGAGGGACCGGCCCTAGTCCCAGCCGTTGACCAGCTTGCACACCCGGACGGGCACGGATTCCGGTGGCAGTTGGCCGATGGCCCCCGCCAACTCCGTACAGACAAGCCGGGTGACGTACTCGGGGGCACCGGTCGCCGAGGCGTGTGTCGCGGGGGCCGGGGCGGTCCGGGGGGCGGCGGCCGCTGCGGGGCCGGCCAGGAGGGTGACGGCGGCGAGGGCCGTGCCGGTGGCGAGGGCGGCGGCGGTGCGGGGCGAGCGGCGCGGCTTCGAGTGGGGCGAAGTCCTGTACACGTTGTCCCCTTTCGTCGGTGGCGTCCATGCCGGGGAGTCCCGGTAGGGACGACGATGCCAGCGCGGGACAGGGACGAAGAGGTGCGGTCGTGTCAGCTTGCTGCACACGGCGGTGACCGACCGTGCAACAACCTGACAGCGCCCGCCGTGACCGGCGGGCGCTGTCGGGGAACGGCTGATGAGCGGATGCGGCCCCGGGGCGTTTGGAGGAACGCCCCGGGACCTGCGGGCCACCCTACGGTGAACATCGGCTGTTCACCGGTGTGCAGGGCCCTTCGGTCACCCGCCCTTCCTGGTCACTCGTCCTTCCTGGTCACTCGTCTGTCCTGATCACCCGTCCGTCCGTCCTGATCACCCGTCCGTCGCGATGGCGTTGAGGACGTTCATCCGGCCCGCCCGGAAGGCCGGGACGAGTGCGGCGAAGAGTCCGACCAGCGCCGAGCAGGCGAAGACCGTGAGGATCGTCGGCCACGGGATCTCCAGGACCTCCAGGCCTTCCAGGGCCAGCAGCTTCTGCGCCGCCGTGCCCCAGCCCATCCCCAGGCCCAGTCCGAGCAGGGCGCCGAAGAGGGCGATGACCACGGACTCCAGCCGGATCATGCGGCGGAGCTGGCGGCGGGAGAGGCCGATGGCCCGCATCAGGCCGATCTCCCGGGTCCGCTCGACCACGGAGAGGGCGAGGGTGTTCACCACACCGAGCACCGCGACGATGATCGCCAGGGCGAGCAGGCCGTAGACGATGTTCAGCAGCTGGCCGATCTGGTTCTTCAGATCTTCCTTGAAGTCGGCCTGGTTCTGCACCTTGTAGACCGGGTACTCGGCGAGCGCGCTCTTGAGGGCCGCGTACGCCTCCTTCTCCTTGCCCTCCTCGGCCTTGCCGAACATCGCCACGTTCTGCGGCATGTTGTCGGCGGCGATGTGGGAGGTCGCCGTGGTGATGTTGGTGTACATCGCGCCGCGGTCGATGTTGGTGTCGTCGGAGGTGATGGCGGCGACCTTCAGCTTCGCGTTCTCCCCCGTCTTGAACGCGATGGTGAGGGTGTCCCCGACCTTGACCCCGTGCTTCTCGGCGTAGTCCTCACCGACGGACATGGCGTTCTTGCCGTACGCCTTCGCCAGGTCGCCGGCGACGGCGGTGCGGCGGACGTCCTGCTGGTACGTCGGGTCGGTGGCGGTGATGCCCTCGTCGACCGTCCTGCCGTCGGGGGCGGTGACCTTCGCCTTGATGTACGTGTAGTCGGTCAGGTGCTCCAGGCCGGGCACGGCGCGCAGGGCCTCGGCGGCCTGGGGCACGATCGGCCGGCCCGTACCGGTGTCCTGGACGATGAAGTCCGCGCCGACCGACTTGTCGAGCTCCTCGGTGGCCGAGGCCACCATGGAGGACCCGACGACGGAGAGGCAGGCCACCAGGGCGAGGCCGATCATCAGGGCCGCGCCGGTCGCTCCCGTACGCCGGGGGTTGCGCAGCGCGTTGCGCTCGGCCAGTCGGCCGACCGGGCCGAAGAGCCGCAGGATGACGACGCTGAGGGCCCGCACGACGACACCGGCCAGCAGCGGGCCGATCACGATGAAGCCGATCAGGGTCAGCAGCACGCCGACGGCGAGGTATCCGGAGCCCTCGGTGGCCTTGTCGGCCTGCGCCGTCGCCCACAGGGCGGCGCCGCCGGCCCCGGTGAGGACCAGGCCGATCCCGGCCCTGACCCAGCCGGACTTGGCGTCGGCAGGGGTCCCGGCGTCGCGGAGCGCGGCCATCGGGGAGATCTTGCCGGCCCGGCGGGCCGGTATGTACGCGGCGAGGACGGTGACGACGACACCGAGCGCGAGGCCGATGGCGGGGGTCGTCCAGGCGACGGTGAGGTCCCTGGTGGACAGCTCCATGCCCACGGCGCCCATCAGCTTCATCAGCCCGACGGCGAGTCCGATGCCGGCGGCGACGCCGAGAACGGAGCCGACGATGCCGAGGAGGACCGCCTCCAGCAGCACGGACCGGTTGACCTGCTTGCGGCTGGAGCCGATAGCCCGCATCAGACCGATCTCGCGGGTCCGCTGGGCGACCAGCATCGAGAAGGTGTTGACGATGAGGAAGATGCCGACGAGGAAGGCGATCCCGGCGAAGCCGAGCATCGCGTACTTCATGACGTCCAGGAAGGCGCCCATCGAGTCCTTGTTGGCCTCGGTGGCCTCCTGCTGGGTCTGTAGCTTGTAGGCGGTGGAACCGTCCAGGACGGCGGCCACGTTCTTCTTGAGCTGGGTGTGGCTGACGCCGCTCTCGGCGGTCACCGCGACCTGGTTGAAGACATCGGGGGCGCCCAGCAGGCTCTTCTGCGCGGTGGCGGTGTCGAGGTAGATGACGGCCGCGCCCGGGTTGGTGACGGTGAAGGAGGCGATGCCGCTGATCTTCGCCTTGATGTCACCGGTGGCGGCGATGGTGCGCAGCTCGTCACCGATCTCCAGCTTGTGCTTCTTCGCGGTGTCGGCGTCGATCATCACCTCGGTGGGGCCCCGGGGGGCGTGACCGGAGGTGATCTCCATCGAACGCAGGTCGTTGTCGGTCCAGTTGCCCGCGATGGTGGGGGCTCCGGTATCGGAGCCCATGTTCTTGTTCTCGCTGTCGACGACGGTGACCGCCATGGAGAAGACGACCCCCTCCGCCTTCTTCACGCCCTCGGCCTTCTCGACCTGCGGGACGAGGGAGGCGGGCAGGGAGACGGGCTTGCCGTTGGCGGGGTGCTCGTCGTTCTCCTGGGCGTCCTTCAGGCTGACCGTGACATCGGGCGAGCTCACGGCGAAGAGCTTGTCGAAGGTGGTGTTCATCGTGTCGGTGAAGACGAGCGTGCCGCAGACGAACGCCACGGACAGCAGCACCGCCACCGCGGAGAGGGCCATCCGGCCCTTGTGCGCAAAGAAGTTGCGCATCGAGGTCTTCCAGACAGTCATGACGTCCGCCCACGTGCGTCGAAGTGCTTCATGCGGTCGAGAACCTGGTCCGCGGTCGGGTTGTACATCTCGTCGACGATGGAGCCGTCGGCGAGGTAGAGCACCCGGTCCGCGTAGGAGGCGGCGACGGGGTCGTGGGTGACCATGACGATGGTCTGGCCCAGATCGTCGACCGACTTGCGCAGGAAGGAGAGGACCTCGGCCCCCGCCCGGGAGTCCAGGTTCCCCGTGGGCTCGTCACCGAAAATGATCTCCGGCTGGGCGGCGAGCGCCCTGGCGACCGCCACGCGCTGCTGCTGACCGCCGGAGAGCTGGGTGGGGCGGTGCTTGAGACGCTCGGCGAGCCCGACGGTCTCCACGACCTGACGCAGCCAGTCGGCGTCGGGCTTGCGGCCCGCGATGTCCATCGGCAGCGTGATGTTCTCGAGCGCGTTGAGCGTCGGGAGCAGGTTGAACGCCTGGAAGATGAAGCCGATCCGGTCGCGCCGGAGCTGGGTGAGCTTCTTGTCCTTCAGCTGGGTGATCTCGGTCTCGTCGAGGAAGATCTCGCCCGAGGTCACCGTGTCGAGACCGGCCAGGCAGTGCATCAGCGTCGACTTGCCGGAGCCGGACGGGCCCATGATCGCCGTGAACTGCCCGCGGGCGATGTCCACGTCGACATGGTCGAGCGCGACGACCCGGGTCTCCCCGCTGCCGTAAGCCTTGACGACCTGCCGCGCTCGCGCCGCGACGGCCGTACGCCCTCCAGTGCCCCCGTGCCTGGGAATGGTTACAGCCGTTGTCACGGTATGTCTCCTATATCGATCGATGACTGGACGTCGTCGATTACGGTCCAAGTCTGGGTTCAGCAAGCGGTCCGGCGCGATGGTGCCCAGCGCAGTCTTGAGGTGGGGTTTTCCCCACCCTCCCCCCTGCTGCGGGCCGCAAGCGCGACGTAAGAACAGGTTAAGGAAACCCCCTCGCCCTCCACGTCCTCCGCCGGGAGGAAGGGGCCCTGGCCACTATGAGGGGGTGCCCCCTAGGGGGAGTCGGCCTCCCGGAGGAGGCGGTGTCAGGGTCCCCGCCGACAACCGGGAACCAGGAGCTGGGAACAGCCACGCCGACGCCGCCCCGACCGTCATCCGCTACGCCCCCGGCCGCCCCGCCTCCGTGCTCCTGGCCAACGACATGCGCCACCTCCCCGCCGACCTGCGCCGGACCGGCCTCCCGCCCGAGCTCCACCTCCGAGCCGGTCGCCTCCGCGGACAGCACCTCGCCCGAACTCCCCCACACCGCCGCCCGGGATGAGACAGTGCCCCGGGAGATACGTGCATAGGGAAGGAAAACCGGTGAGCGGCACGGAAGCCAGGGGCGGCACGGGCGGTACGCACGGTACGGAGGGCCCCGGCGCCCCGCCCGGCCCGGACACCCCCGGTGCCGGGGCGGCCGGACCACCCGGCGCCCTCACCACCCCCCGGGGCCGCCGCCCCGTCGTCGCGGCCCTCATGCTCGGCATGGCGCTGGCCGCCATCGACGGCACCATCGTCTCCACCGCCGTACCCCAGATCGTCGGCGACCTCGGCGGCTTCACCGTCTTCTCCTGGCTCTTCTCCGGCTACCTCCTCGCCGTCACCGTCACACTCCCCGTGTACGGGAAGCTCTCCGACACCTTCGGCCGCAAGCCGGTCCTGATCGCCGGCATCATCCTCTTCCTGGTCGGCTCCCTGCTCTGCGCCGCCGCCTGGAACATGGGCGCGCTCATCGCCTTCCGCGTCGTCCAGGGGCTGGGCGGCGGCGCCCTCCAGGGCACCGTCCAGACCATCGCCGCCGACCTCTACCCACTGAAGGAACGCCCGCGCATCCAGGCCAGGCTGTCCACCGTCTGGGCCACCTCGGCGGTCGCGGGACCCGTGGTCGGCGGGCTGCTCGCCGGGTACGCAGACTGGCGGTGGATCTTCCTCATCAACCTGCCGGTCGGCGCCATCGCCCTCTGGCTGGTCGTCCGCCACCTCCACGAACCCGCACGCCCCCGACCGGCGACCCGCCCCCGTATCGACTGGGCGGGCGCCCTGGCCGTCTTCGCCACCGGCACCCTGCTGCTCACCGCGCTCGTCCAGGGCGGGGTGGCCTGGCCCTGGCTCTCGGCGCCCTCGCTCGGGCTCTTCGCGGCGAGCGCCGCCCTGGCCGCCCTGACCGTCGTCATCGAACGGCGAGCGGCCGAACCGATCATCCCCGGCTGGGTCTGGCGCCGCCGCACCATCGCCTCGGTCAACCTGGCGCTGGGCGCGATGGGTCTGCTGATAGTCGCGCCGACCGTCTTCCTCCCCACGTACGCGCAGTCGGTCCTCGGCCTCGGCCCCATCGCAGCCGGCTTCGTGCTCTCCGTCATGACCCTGAGCTGGCCCGTCTCGGCGGCCCTCTCCGACCGGGTCTACAACCGCATCGGCTTCCGGCTCACCGCCATCATCGGCATGAGCGCCGCCCTGCTGGTCCTGCTGGCCTTCCCGCTGCTCCCCTACCCCGGCGAACCCTGGCAGCCCGCCCTGATCATGCTGCTGCTCGGCGCGGCCCTCGGCCTCTTCCAGCTCCCCCTGATCGTGGGCGTGCAGTCGACCGTGGGGTGGGCGGAGCGCGGTACGACGACGGCTTCCGTCCTCTTCTGCCGCCAGGTCGGCCAGAGCATCGGCGCGGCCGTCTTCGGCGCCGTCGCCAACAGCGTCCTGGCCGCCCGCCTCCTCGACGCCCCCGTACCGGGCCTCCCCGACGACCTCGACGCGGTCGCCCGCACCCTGGAGGACCCGGGGGCGCTCTCCGAGGCGGCGACGGACCACCTGCGCCGGGCGGTCGACGCTGCGGTGGACCACGTCTACATAGGCGCGGCCGGGGCCGCGGCCCTGGCCCTGCTCGCCCTCGTCGTCCTCGCCCCGCGCCGCTTCCCGCTCATCGACGAGGCGGACGCGGCCCAGGGCGACTCCCCCTGAGCCTGCCGGACGCCCCGGGGACGACGGACTGGCCGGGGCCTTGATAGGCAAGTCATCACTTGCCTATGGTGGGAACCATGGCGGAAGATGTCTTCAAGGCCCTGGCCGACCCCACCCGACGGCGCATCCTCGACGAGCTGACGGATCGGAACGGCCAGACCCTGTTCGAGATATGCGCACGACTGGTGACCGAACACGGCCTGGGGCTGTCCCGGCAGGCGGTCAGCCAGCACCTGGCCGTCCTGGAGTCGGCGGGCCTGGTCGTCACGCGACGCCAGGGCCGCTACAAGTTCCACGACCTGGACACCGCACCCCTGGAGCACATCGCCGGCCGATGGCTCAGGCCGAGAACACCGGAGAGCACCTCATGAGGATCCACCTGACCAGCGTCTTCGTCGACGACCAGGAGAAGGCCCTGCGTTTCTACACGGACGTGCTGGGCTTCGTGAAGAAGCACGACGTGCCGATGGGCGGCGAGGACCGCTGGCTGACCGTGGTCTCGCCGGAGGACCCCGACGGCACCGAACTGCTGCTGGAGCCCGACAAGCACCCCGCCGTGAAGCCGTACACGACGGCACTGGCCGAGGACGGCATCCCGGCCACCGCCTTCGCCGTGGACGACGTACAGGCGGAGTTCGACCGGCTGCGCGGCCTCGGGGTCCACTTCACCCAGGAGCCGCTGGCGATGGGCCCCGTCACCACCGCCGTACTCGACGACACCTGCGGCAACCTGATCCAGATCATGCAGAGCGCGTAGGGCGGCGGCTGCGTGCAGATGGCCGACGGATTCCCCGGTGCCATCCCCGTCCGTGACGGCAAGAACCCCCGCGGACCCGCCGTCGTCCTCCCAACCGCCGCGTGGGCCGCGTTCGTCGGCGCGGTGACCATCCGCTGACGCGCCGCGTGGGACCCGGCCCCATAGGACCGGGCCCCACCAGTGGCGCGCTCCGGTCAGCCGGACACCGGGGTGAAGCGGACCGGCAGCCTCTGCGGCCCCCGGGTGAAGACGCCGCGCTCGACCGGGTCGAAGCCGTCGGCGAGACGGAGATCGGGCATGGCGTCCAGCAACTGGCCGACGCCGATCTCGACCTCGGCCTTGGCCAGCAGGGCGCCGACGCAGAAGTGGCGGCCGAGAGCGAAGGCGAGATGATCGGCCGCCGCCGTAAAGGCGGTCGTGGTGGTCAGGTCCTCACGGAAGATGTCGAAGACGTCAGGGTCCCGGTAGCGGTTCTCGTCACGGTTGGCTGCGCCGATCAGACAGGTGACGGTGGCTCCGGCGGGTACGGTCCCACCGCTGAGGGCCACCTCCGTCGCCGACTGACGCATGATCATGTGCACCGGCGGCGTGTAGCGCAGCGTCTCGGCGAAGGCCCGGGGAATCAGGCCGCGATCGGCGCGGACCGCCGCCAACTGTTCCGGGTGGAGAAGCAGGTTGGCGAAGATCCCGGCAATCGCCTTGTCGGTGGTCTCGCCTCCGGCGGCCAGCAGCAGACTGCAGAACGCCTTGATGTCCTCGTCGGTCATCCGGACACCGTCGACCTCCGCGGTGCACAGCGTCGACAGCAGGTCATCGCCCGGAGCCGCGCGCCGCTCCCGGATGATCGGCAGCATGTACTCGGCGAACTCGACGCGCGTACGCTCACCGTTCCGCGCCACCTCCGGGTCACCCGCGAGATTGCCGAGGAAGGCGATGACCGTGGTGTACCAGCCGTGGAAGCGCTCATGGTCGGACGTGTCCAGCCCGAGCATGTCCGCGATGACGTTGACCGGGAAGCGGGTGGCGTAATCGGCGACCAGGTCGGCGGAGCCGGAGCCGCGGAACCCGTCGATCAGCGCACGCGAGTTCCGCTCGATGACCGGTAAAAACTTCTCCCGCAGGTCGCTGCCGCGGAAGGCCGGCGCGACCAGGGCCCGGCGCACGGCGTGTTCGCGCCCGCTGAGCTGGAGGATCGTCCGCCCGTGCACGGGCTCGACCTGCCAGTCGTAGTTCTCCGTGGTGAAGGCACCGTCCCTGTCCTTGAAGACACGCTCGACGTCCTCGTAACGCGAGACGACGTAACTGCCGGTGGCCTCGTGCCACATGAGCGGCGTGTCCTCACGCATCAGGCGGTACGCCCGATACGGATCCTTCTCGAACTCGGGTGACAGAAGATCTGGCGCCTGGACGGACATGAACGCTCCCTCGAGCCGGGGACGGAAATCGTGCCAACCGGCCAACCGGCCAAGCCAATCAGCTCGTGCTCACGGACATTCGTCAAGAGATCAAGAGATCAAGGGGGCAAGGGGGCAAGGGATCGAAAGGTCAAGGAGTCCAAGGCCCGCCGGGCCCTCAGTCCTCCGCCCCCGCCGTCACCCGCCCCGTCAGCGCCGCCAGCGAGCTGCGGACGTGTGCCATGTGCGCCTGGACCTCCTCGCGGCCCTCCTCGTGCTCCCGCAGCACCCGCTCCGTCTCCCGCACGATCCGCTCCTCGCGCACCCGGGCCTCCGACAGGATCCCGGCCGCCCGCGCCTCCGCGTCCTCCTGGCCGTGGCGCGCCGCCTCCTGCGCCTCCGCCAGGCCACGGGCCGCCTCCGCGAGCAGCGCCTCCGCCCGGTCCGTCAGCTCCGTGTGGCGCGCCTCCAGCTCCGCCTCCGCGGCGGCGATCTCGGCCTCGACGGCCTGGTGGCGCTCCGCGTGCTCCTGCTCCTGGTGGGCCAGCACACTCGCCGTACGGCTCCGGGTCTGCGCCATCGCCTCCTCGGCCGCCCCGCGCACCTCCTCGGCCTCCTTGCGGGCCGCGGCGAGCACACCCTCCGCCTCCCGCACCGCCTCGGCGACCCGCTCCTCCGCCGCCGCCACAGCGGCGGCCCGGACCGCCTCCGCCGCCGCCCGCGCCGCGTCCGCCAAGGCCCGGCCCTCGGCGTCGGCCGCGTCCGCCAGCTCCTGGCCCGCCGCCTCCGCGTCCGCCCGCAGCGACTCGGCCTGCTCCCGCGCCAGCCCCAGGATCCGCTGGGCCCGCTCCCCCAGCTCCGCGTAATCCTGCTCCGGCAGCCCCGCCACGACCTCCGCCAGCCGGGCCGCCTCCGCCGCCAGCTCCTGCGCCAGCCCCTCCAGCCGCACGGCCTCCGCGAGCGCCGTCTCCCGCTCGGCCGACCGGACCGCCACCATCCGGTCCACCTGCTCCTGTCGGTAGCCACGCCCCCGCACGCCCACGACGTCGAACGCAGACATCGGTCCAGCACTCATCCCTGAAGCCTCTCTCCGACACACCGGCACACGGACACGCGAGCACACAGCAGGCGCACACGGGTCTCCCCGCGATACGTCAAGGATGCGGCAATTGGGACCGGAAGTCGGAATCGATCAGGCGCTTTCAGGACGGAAAGCGACGGGCGTCACACGCCCGGTACGCGGCAAGGCACCCGATCCGTCCCGGACCGGGTGCCTCCTACAACGATTCTCAGCCGTGGTCAGCCAGGGGTACGGATCAGAGCAGACCGTCCCACATCTGCTCCAGCAGCACCGACCACCAGCTCTCCGGCGACGCCAGCGCCGCCGGATCCAGCGCCACCAGCTGTGCCTGGAAATCGACGGTCCAACGCCCCGCCTGCTCCGGAGTCAGCCCGAACCGCAGCCGCCACATCCGGCCCAGCAACGCCATCGACCGCACGAACTCCGGCAGCCCCGTGTTCACGAACTGCGGCGCCACCGCCTGACCGCCCGGACCCGCCTCCACCGGCACGGCCACGATGTTCGCCGTCCCGTACTGAACACAGATCGCCCGCCCGAAGTCCGTACCCATCACCAGGTACGACCCCGCGTAGGGCGCCGCCTGCACCTGCCGCTGCGCCGCCAGCTCACCCAGCGTCGGCACCACCGGCTGCCCCGGCTGCGCCCAGAAGAACGGCCCGAAATCGCCGGGCAGCCCCGCCCACACCAGGGTCCGCGCCACGACCTCCGGCACCCCCTGACGGGAGACCGCACGCTGATCGAACCGCAGAATCCCCTGCGGACCGAACGCCTGCAACAACTCCTCGGCCACCGCCTCCGGCGGCAGCGCCGGAGCCGGAGGCATCTGCGGCAACGGCGCCCGCACCGGAGCCGGCCGCGCCGGACCGTCCGCCACCTGATGCAGCTCGCCCTGATGGGTGAGCAGATGCTGCATGCCCTGCTGACGGCTCGCGTGATCGGTGCCGTACGGCGCCACGCTGGTGATCCGCACCTGCGGCCAGGTCTCCCGGATCATCCGGGCGCAGTACCCGCCCGGCAGCTCACAGGACTCCAGCTCCGTGTGCAGCTCGATCACCTGCTGCGGCGGCACGTTCATCGCCCGCAGCTCGTGCAGCATCTGCCACTCGGGGTGCGGGGTACCCGGCGCCGAACGGCGGATCAACTGCTGCTCACTGCCGTCCGGCGCCCGGAACCGCAGCACCGCCTGGTAGCCGGGGCCCACGGTCGGCAGACCGCTCGGCTGCTGCGGATAGCCGTACGCCGGGGGCGGCGGCGTGTGCGGACCGGCGGGCGGCGGCGTGTGTACGGGGCCGGGGCCCGGGGCGCCGCCCTGCGGAACCCCGGGCGCACCCGGAGGACCGGGGGGACCCGGAGGGTTGGGCGGGCCGGGGACCGGGATCGGGCCGGAGTTCGCGAACATCGTCTCGGCGTGGTGCATCCCGCCGCCGGGGGGCGGCGTGGCACCCGGCGGAGGACCGGGCGGACCGGGCGGACCGGGCGGCTGCGGGGCGCCGGGGACACCAGGAGGACCCGGCGGCAGCGGAGCGCCCGGGGCGCCGGGAGGGCCCGGCGGGCGGGGCGCGCCCGGGGACGGGACGCCCGCGCCGATGCTGCTCCCGTCGGCGAGCATCGTCGCCGCATGGTGGACCCCGCCACCCGGAGGCGGCGTGGCACCCGGCGGAGGACCGGGCGGACCGGGGGGCTGCGGTGCACCGGGCGGCGGCGTGGCGCCGGGCGCGGGCGGGCCGAGCTGGGAGACCAGCTGCGTCGGGATGTACCCGCCCGCCGGAGCGCCGGGCGCACCCGGACCCGAAGGCGGCGGCGTCGCCCCGGGGACCCCGGGCGCACCGGGCGGCGGCGGGGTCGTCGCACCCGCCCCGCGCGAACCTCGCGGCGGCACCACGGCCTTGCTGGTGGCCGCGTCCGCGATGTCCCCGGCACCCTGCGAGCCCGGGGAACTCGGGGCGCCCTGTGCGCCCTGGTCGGGCTTGAGCGCGGGCGCCACCTGCGTACGCGGCAGCTGGCTGCCCCCCGACATCAGTGCGGTCGGCGCCTCCGCCGACACCACCGGCGGCGGGGCCCCCTCGTCGTCCGTCCCCGAGAGCGGCGGCGCGAACACCGTCGCCGGCAGCGGCACCGCCCCGTCGTCGGAGTCGGAGGAGTTGGTGTCCGTGCCGGCCCACGGGGTCGACCCGGCGGGCACACCGTCGGAGGCGGTGGGCTCGTAGGCCCCGTCCGCACCGCCACCCGCGGCAGGCCACGAGGGCGAGGGGCCACCGGACGTCCCCGAAGCGGCGGCCGGGGAGGCGGACGGCGAAGGCGGCGTGGCATCCACCGGGACGGGCCCGGCGGCGGACGGCGCGGCGTCCGCAGGGGCGCGCTCGGGCTCATCGCCAGGAGCGGCGACGGGCGTCCCGCCCGACGCCGGGCCCGCCGAGGACCCCGCCGACGCCGAAGAAGCTCCGGCCCCGGCCCCGGCTGTCGACGCCGAAGAGGACGGAGACGGGGACGGGGATGGGGGCGCAGCTCCGGCCGAGGCAGCCGCGTCCGCCGCCTCCTCCGCCGCCCGCCGCTCCGCCCGGTGATCCGGAATCCCCAGCTTGTCCGCCGCCTCCTGGAGCCACTCCGGAGGCGTCAACAGGAACGACGTCTGATTCAGATCCACCCGCTGCGGCGGCTCCGGAGCAGCGGCCGGCGCACCCGCCGGAACCCCGTACTCCTCCTCGTACCGCCGGATCACCTCACCCACCGGCAGCCCCGGCCACAACGTCGCCTCACCGCTGTCCCGGGCGATCACCAGCCGCTGACGGCCACCGTCCGAGACCGGACCCTCCGCCCGGTCCTCGGCCCACACCACGAACCCCAGCTCGAACTCACGGACCCGGACCTCACGGTGCTGATACGCGGGCACATCACCGTTCACCCACTCGTCCGCCCGCTCCTGCGCCTGCGCGAAAGTCACCACCGCGCTCACCCCTCCACCGGGACAGCACGCGCGAAGCCGCCGTCCACCATCAGGTTCGCCACCGTCTCCAGCTCCGGCGGATTACCCGCCAGACGCTGGAGAAAGGCATCGAAGTCCGCACCGCAGGGCAGCAACAGCCGCTCGACGCGCTCCTGCACGCTCCAGCCGTCCTGGTCCCGGGCATCGTCGTACGGACAGAACCACACCGAACCGGCATCCTGCCCGCGCACCTTCACCGCCAGAATCCCGCCCTGTACGAAAGCGACACCCAGGTAGTCCTTCGTGAAGTGGTCCCGCAGACACTTGTTCACGTACACCAGGTCGTTCACCGCGGCCTCGTCACGCACCGTGAAGAACGGCTGATCCACCAGCAACCCCAGCTCGGCGTCGAGCGCGGCACCCACCGGGGCCGAACCACCCGCCGCCTTCAGGAACGAACGGTAGGCACCGGGCAACCGGTAACCGAGATCCTCCTCGACACCCTGGATCTGCTGCTCGCTCACCGCGACCGCACCCTTGGGCAACCGGAAATGCGCCGGACGGGTCTCCTGCAACGGACGCGTACCCCGCCGGTTCTGGTCCACCTCCGTCGTCGCCAGACCACCGTGATGACGCAGCAGCGCCTTCACCTCGACCGGCACCAGCTCCATCCGCCGGCCACCCGCCACGTGGTGCCAGGTCCAGCCGTGCGGCGTCGCCACCGCCGGAATCGTGTCCCACAGCTCATGCCCGGACGCCGCCATCGCCGCGTTCGCCGACACGTAATCGGTCAGCCGCAGCTCGTCGATACCGAAACCCTGCGGCGGATCGGCGATCTCCGCCGCGGCCCGCGCATACGGCGAGAAATCCGGATGGCCGCCCCCGCCCACGCGCACACCTCTGGGGTGACGGGACGCCCGGACCGGATCCGGGAAATGCACGACCTGACCGGCATAGGCCGCGTTCGGTGGCGCGGCTTGCTGCCCGAGCCGACCTGTCGTCATGGCGGTTGCCCCCTGCTGCGTCTGGTGGTTCCGCACAGCCTAAGCGGTGGGGCGACAGGGGATCCCGCCCCGCCGAATCCGTCACCAACAGTCACATTCCCATGACAGCGAGGCGACGCTCTCCCCCCTTCGGGCGACACGCAGACACGTTTCCCCCACCCAGCTTCCCCACCACCCTGCACATTTGGCAGGCTGTCCCCGCAACTCGGGGGATTGCAGGGAGGGACGACAGCACCATGCATTCAGCACAAACAGTCACATCCGGGGACCCGCGACTCAACTGGAGCAGCACCGAGACCAGCCACACGCCCCACCTGCTCCACCGCCGCGACGGGATCCTCCCCGCCGTGGCCGCCGCGCTGTCCGTACGCGGAGAGACACTCACCTGCACCGCCGGCAAGGGAGACCAGCCACCGGTACTGCACCCGCTCGTCCAGGACTTCCTCGACACCCTCACCAGCGGCCAGCGCGAACGCTTCACCGGCCGCTGCCCCGAAGCCATACTGCTCTCCCGGCAACTCACCGCCGCCGAGAGCGGCCGCTCCAAACGCGCCCAGCGAAAACCCCTGACCAACGGGGAGGCCCGCCGCGCGCTCAAACACTCCCGGCTCACCGCCCGCCGCATCCGCGAGGACGGCGACCCGCTCCACGGCAGCTACGCACCACCGTGCCGATCCTGCTCGGCGCTCCTCGCCCACTTCGGCGTACGCCCCGTCGACCTCACCACCACCGGCGCCGCGACCACCGCCGAGAAGGGCTGACCGCCCACCCATGCACGACCAGCTCCCGCACCTTCCGCAGCAGCACAACTCCACCCGCTTCCCCGTCGCCGTCGACGCCGCCCTCCGCGAAGCGGGGTGGCAACCCGGGCGCTGGGACATCCGGCAGGCCGAGGAATGGGCCGACGCCCTGCGCGCCCACACCTCGCCCGCCGGACACCGGCACGCGGTCTTCCCGGCCGCGGTCGAGGCCTGGGCGGAGTTCGGGACCCTCGACATCGCCGCGACCGCGCCGGGCCGGCACATCGCACCCGCCGCCGTCCGCATCGACCCGCTGCACGGCCTCCACCTCGCCCGGACCCTGGGCGACCTGGGACGGGCCCTGGAGACGGAGGTGGCCCCGCTGGGGGCGGAAGGCGAGGAGCAGGCGGTCCTCGCCATCGACACCGAGGGCCGCGTCTACAGCATCGACCACACCGGCGACTGGTTCCTCGGCCAGAACATCGACGAGGCCCTGGCAACCCTGCTCACGGGCACGCAACCGACACGCCTGACGGGGGCCTGAGCCCCGGCCCGGCCGCCTCCCTGTCCGGGCCGCCTTCCCGGCCCGGCCTGGCCCGGCCGCCTTCCCGTCCCTACCCGGCCGCCTTCCCGTCCCGGCCCGGCCGCCTTTCAGCCCGGTCCGGCGCTTGGCGACGGAAGCCCGGCCCACTTCAGCCCGTCCGGCGTTCGAGGACGGAACCCTGGCTGTGGGGAGCGGCGCCCCTCCGTGTCCGGGGACGTGATGGTGCCCGTTCGTCCCGAGCAACGGTTCCGTCCTCAAACGCCGGACGGGCTGGAATGGCCGGCCCCCGCCTCAAACGCCGGACGGACGGAGGTGGCCGGCCCCCGCCTCAAACGCCGGACGGGCTGGGGTGCTCGGCCCCCGCCTCAAACGCCGGACGGGCTAGGGTGCCTGGTCCGGGTCAGCCGGACGGGATGGAGGGGCCCGCCCCGTCCGGCAGCACCGCCGACACCCGGAACCCACCCGCGTCCGTAGGACCGGACACGAACACACCCCCCAGCCCCAACACCCGCTCCCGCATCCCCACCAGCCCGTTCCCCCCGCTCGGCAGCCCCGCATCCGCCACCGCCGCGTCCGAAGGACCGTTCTCCACCTGCATCGCGACCTCGGCCCCCCGGTGCGCCAGCCGCACCCACGTCTTCGCCCCCGCCGCATGCTTGTGCACGTTCGTCAACGCCTCCTGCACCACCCGGAACGCCGTCTGCTCGACCTCGGGCGCGTACGGACGCAACTCGCCGTCCACCGACAGCTCCACCACCATCCCCGCCTGCCGCGACTGCGCCACCAGCGCCTCCAGCTCACTCAGCCGGGGCCCGTCCTCCGACGCCGCCGCAGCGGCCGCCGCAGCCGCCTGCCCCACCGAAGCCAACGGAACCGCGCCCGCGGCAACCGGCGCGATCAACGCGTCCCCACTCCGCAGCACCCCCAGCATCTCCCGCAACTCCGTCAGCGCCTGCCGCCCCATGTCCCCCACCAGCGCCGCGTTCCGCACCGCCTTCGCCGGGTCCTTCGGCGCCACCGCCTGAAGCGCCGCCGCATGCACCACCATCAGACTCACCCGGTGGGCCACCACGTCGTGCATCTCCCGCGCGATCCGGGTCCGCTCCTCCGTACGTGCCCACTCGGCCCGCTCCTCCGCCCGGTCCGCCAGCAGCGACAACTCCCGCTCCAGCGAGTCCGCCCGCTCCCGCAGGCTCTCCATCAGGCGGCGCCGCGCCCCTATGTAGAGGCCGAACAACACGGAGGGAGCCGTCAGCCCCACCGACATGAAGATGGACACCACGGGCACATACCAGTCCCCCGGCCCGAAATCGGCCTGTTCCGCGACGCTCTGCCGCAGCCGCACGTAGGTGACGATGAACGTCCCCACCAACGACATCCCCGCCAGTACGACGGTGATCCGGCGCGGCACCTCGGACGCCGCCAGCGTGTACAGGCCCACCAGGGCCATCAGGAAGCCCATCTCGGCGGGCGTCGTCGCGATCGACACCAGCACCACCGCGATCGGCCACCGCCGCCGCACCAGCAGCACCGAGCCCGCGAGCAACCCGAACACCACGCCCACCGGCGCCGGCAATCCGGCGTCCCCGGCGAAATCGACCCCCTCCAGGCCGCACTCCAGCGCCGACACCAGCGCCAGCCCCACATCCAGGGCGACACTGCGCCGCCGCTCCCACCACCAGTAGCCGCGGGTGGTCGATCCCGCCGCCTCCCGGTCTGCCCCCGTTGCGGTCATGGCATCCAGCCTACGGGCGGTCGCATCTCATTTTCCGGGGACCGGCAACAGCACGTTCCGCGTTCGAACGTGCACGAAACACACGTCGATCGCCTGAAATAGCGAATCGACCGCGTTTTCGATCCGGGCGTCCGCATAGCGGACGACGCTTTTCCCATGACGGAGACCACGAGCAAGTACGCCGACTTCGAGGGCCTGCGCGCCCAGGCGGTGGCGCTGCGCCGGGAGGGGCTCAGCCGCCGCCAGATCCGCGACCGCCTCCACGTCGACAACAACGACATCCTCAACCGCCTCCTCCAGGGCGAGCCCGCTCCGGAGTGGACGAAACGGCCGAACGCCAAGGACGACGTACGGGCGAAGGCCAGGGAGTTGCGCCTCCAGGGCATGACGTACGACCAGATCCAGGTGGAGCTGGGGTGCTCCAAGGGGTCCATCTCCCTCTGGGTACGGGACCTGCCGAAGCCGGAGCGCAGCCGTAGCGCCATCGAACAGGCGCGCCTCGCGGGGCGCATGCGCTGGGACCACGAACTGGCGGTGCGCGACGCAGAGCGGCAGCGGACCAAGGCGGCCGCCCGGGATGAGACCGTGGCCATGTCGGACCAGGAGCTCTTCTACACCGGCGTCGCCCTGTACTGGGCGGAGGGGGGCAAGGACAAGGTCTACGACCGGCGGGAGAACGTCACCTTCATCAACAGCGACCCGGGTGTCATAGCGGTCTACCTGGCGTGGCTGGATCTGCTGGAGGTGGGGCGGGACCGCCTCTCCTACCGGGTGATGATCCACGAGACCGCCGACGTCCCGGCCGCCGAGCGCTACTGGGCCGACCTGGTCGGCATCGACGTCTCCGACCTCCGGAAGACGACCCTCAAAAAGCACAATCCGAGGACGATCCGGAAGAATGTGGGCGAGGCGTACCGGGGGTGTCTGGTCATCCGCGTCGCCAAGGGCGCCACCCTCTACCGCCGCATCGAAGGGTGGTGGTCGGGGATCGCCGAGGCGGCCACCTCCCGGCTCAAGGACGGTGATCGAACCGGTAGGGTTGAGGCGTGATCCGCCGTGGGGTAGCGGCATCCCGCAGGCCTTTGGAGCCTTGAGACGCTGGTTCGAATCCAGCCGGCGGAGCTCACGCATCGGGCCCCGACCACACCGGTCGGGGCCCGCCCCCGTATCCCGCCGAAACACCCCCGGTATCCTGCGGATGACCACCACCCGAAGCCGAAGGGCACATCCGTGAGCACAACCAGCCCGGCAGCCGTCGTCGTCCTCGCAGCGGGTGAGGGCACCCGCATGAAGTCGAAGACTCCCAAGGTCCTGCACGAGATCTCCGGGCGCTCGCTCGTCGGACATGTCGTCGCCGCCGCCCGTGAGCTGGACCCCCAGCACCTCGTCGTGGTCGTCGGTCACGCCAGTGAGCAGGTCACCGCGCACCTGAACGCCGGCGACGCCCCCGTGCGCACCGCCTTCCAGGCCGAGCAGAACGGGACCGGGCACGCCGTCCGCATGGGGCTCGAAGAGCTCGGCGGGTCCGTCGACGGCACCGTGATCGTCGTCTGCGGCGACACCCCGCTGCTCTCCGGCGAGACGCTCGGCGCGCTCGCCGCCACCCACGCCGCCGACGCCAACGCGGTCACCGTCCTGAGTGCCGAGGTCCCGGACTCCACCGGTTACGGGCGCATCGTGCGCGCCCCCGCCACCGGTGCGGTCACCGAGATCGTCGAGCACAAGGACGCCACCGAGGCGCAGCGGGCGATCTCGGAGATCAACTCCGGGGTGTTCGCGTTCGACGGGTCGCTGCTGGCCGACGCGCTGGGCAAGGTGCGTACGGACAACAGCCAGGGCGAGGAGTACCTCACCGATGTGCTCTCCATCCTGCGTGAGGCGGGGCACCGGGTCGGGGCGTCCGTGGCGGGCGACCACCGGGAGATCCTCGGCATCAACAACCGGCTCCAGCTCGCCGAGGCGCGCCGGCTGCTGAACGAGCGGCTGCTGGAGCGGGCGATGCTCGCGGGCGTGACCGTCGTGGACCCGGCGTCCACGCTGATCGACGCGACGGTGACGTACGAGCGGGATGCCGTCGTGCATCCCGGGACGCAGTTGCTCGGCAGCACCCACCTCGCGGAGGACTCCGAGGTCGGGCCCAACTCGCGCCTCAAGGACACCGTCGTGCACGCCGGGGCCCGCGTCGACAACTCCGTGACGGACTCGGCCGAGGTGGGGCCGGGGGCGTCGGTGGGGCCGTACGCGTATCTGCGGCCGGGGACGCGGCTGGGGACGAAGTCCAAGGCCGGTACGTACGTGGAGATGAAGAACGCCACGATCGGGGAAGGGACGAAGGTCCCGCACCTCAGCTACGTCGGCGACGCGACCATCGGCGATCACACCAACATCGGTGCCGCCAGCGTCTTCGTGAACTACGACGGGGTGGCCAAGCACCACACGACGATCGGCTCTCACTGCCGTACCGGTTCGGACAATATGTTTGTGGCACCGGTCACGGTCGGGGACGGGGTCTACACCGCCGCCGGGTCGGTCATCACGAAGGATGTCCCGTCCGGTTCGCTCGCCGTGGCGCGGGGCCAGCAGCGGAATATCGAGGGGTGGGTGGCCCGGAAGCGTCCGGGCAGCGCCGCCGCTCAGGCTGCTCAGGCGTCGCCGCAGGGCACTGACGGCGAAAGCTGACCGGAAACAGGCGCGCCGGTGACGGCGTACCGTGATAGATGCTCACCCATTTCGGCTGGCTCGTTGCACATCGGGACCTATGCGTGCAGCGCCAGATACACGTCTGAGGAGACTGTGCTGTGACCGGGATCAAGACGACCGGCGAGAAGAAACTGATGCTCTTCTCCGGCCGCGCCCACCCCGAGCTGGCCGAGGAGGTCGCACATCAACTGGGTGTCGGTCTCGTGCCGACGAAGGCTTTCGATTTCGCCAACGGTGAGATCTACGTGCGCTTCCAGGAGTCGGCACGTGGCGCGGACTGCTTCCTGATCCAGAGCCACACGGCTCCGATCAACAAGTGGATCATGGAGCAGCTGATCATGCTGGACGCGCTGAAGCGCGCGTCGGCCCGTTCGATCACGGTGATCGTGCCGTTCTACGGGTACGCCCGTCAGGACAAGAAGCACCGTGGCCGTGAGCCGATCTCGGCGCGCATGGTGGCGGACCTGATGGCGACGGCGGGTGCGGACCGGATTCTCACGGTGGATCTGCACACGGACCAGATCCAGGGCTTCTTCGACGGTCCGGTGGACCACCTGTTCGCGCTGCCGATCCTGGCGGACTACGTGGGCGCGAAGGTGGACCGTTCGAAGCTGACGGTCGTGTCTCCGGACGCGGGCCGGGTGCGGGTCGCGGACCGCTGGTGCGACCGGCTGGACGCGCCGCTGGCGATCGTGCACAAGCGCCGTGACAAGGACGTGCCGAACCAGGTCTCCGTCCACGAGGTCGTGGGTAACGTCGAGGGCCGGGTCTGTGTACTGGTCGACGACATGATCGACACGGGTGGCACGATCTGTGCGGCCGCGGACGCGCTGTTCGCGCACGGTGCGGAGGACGTCATCGTGACGGCGACGCACGGTGTGCTGTCGGGTCCGGCGGCGGACCGGCTGAAGAACTCGAAGGTGAGCGAGTTCGTGTTCACGGACACGCTGCCGACCCCGGGTGAGCTGGAGCTGGACAAGATCACGGTGCTGTCGATCGCGCCGACGATCGCGCGTGCGGTGCGTGAGGTGTTCGAGGACGGTTCGGTGACGAGCCTCTTCGAGGAGCAGGGCTGACAGCGGGGCCTGTGGCCCGCTGTTGATCCACTTTGGGGTGCGGCCTCCCCGCCGGGTAGACTCAGCGAGTTGCTCGGCGAGGGAGGCCGTACCTGTGTGTACGGCGGTCCGTTATCGACGCGCTCTTCGTAGCAGGCCTGTCGTGGGCCGGGTGACCGTTCGAGTTCCGTCACCCGACGGCTCTCCCCCCTGACGAGGAGTGCAACATGGCTGAGGTCAAGCTCGCCACCGAGGTCCGTACCGAGTTCGGCAAGGGCGCCGCCCGCCGTATCCGCCGTGCCAACCAGGTTCCCGGTGTCGTCTACGGCCACGGCGCCGAGCCGGTCCACGTCACGCTGCCGGGTCACGACCTGCTGCTCGCGCTGCGTACGGCCAACGTGCTGATCGGTCTGGAGATCGACGGCAAGGACGCACTGGTCATCCCGAAGGCCGTGCAGCGTCACCCCCTCAAGGGCACCATCGAGCACGTCGACCTGCTGACCGTGAAGCGCGGCGAGAAGGTCAACGTCGAGATCGCGGTGCACGCCGAGGGCGACCTGGCGCCGGGTGCCAACCTGCTCGAGTTCGTGATGAACACGCTGCTCGTCGAGGCCGAGGCCACCCACATCCCCGAGTCCGTGACGGTCTCCGTCGCGGGCCTGGACGCCGGTGCCTCGATCCTCGCGAAGGACATCCCGCTGCCGGAGGGCTCCGTGCTCGCCGATGACGCGGACGCCGTCGTGATCCAGGTCGTCGCCGCGCAGGCCGAGGAGCCGTCCGCGGACGGCGAGGGCGAGGGCGTCGAGGCCTGAGCCTCGCCGCTCCCGTTCCACCTGCTCGACTGACGGGGTGGCGGTTCCCTTCCGGGGGTGCCGCCGCCCCGTTTTGCCTGTGGCCTGTGCGCCCCGCGTGCGATCTGTGACCCGTACCCCTGTCCCGTACGGCCCGTGCCCCGTACGGTCCCTGTCCCGTACGGCCCGTGCCCCGTACGATTCCTGGCCCGTACGATCCCTGCCCTCCCCCGCCCCGCCCCGCCCCGCATACGAGGAGACCGAGCGCTGATGTCCGACGCCACCGACCCCTGGCTCATCGTGGGCCTGGGCAATCCCGGCCCCGAGTACGCGGCGAACCGGCACAACGTCGGGTTCATGGTGGCCGATCTGCTGGCCGAGCGGATCGGCGGGAAGTTCAAGCGGGCGCAGAAGGCGCAGGCGCAGGTGGTGGAGGGGCGGATCGGTCCGCCGGGTCCGGGGAGCCGGCGGGTGGTGCTGGCGAAGCCGATGTCGTACATGAATCTGTCGGGTGGTCCGGTGACGGCGTTGCGGGACTTCTACAAGGTGCCGCTGGATCATGTCGTGGCGGTCCATGACGAGCTGGACATCGACTACGGGATGCTGCGGCTGAAGCTGGGTGGCGGGGACAACGGGCACAACGGGCTGAAGTCGATGACGAAGTCGATGGGTCCGGACTATCACCGGGTGCGGTTCGGGATCGGGCGGCCGCCGGGGCGGATGCAGGTCGCGGACTTCGTGCTGAAGGATTTCGGGTCGGTGGAGCGCAAGGAGCTGGCGTTCCTGGTGGACCGGGCGGCGGATGCGGTGGAGTGTCTGCTGGCGGAGGGGCTGGAGCGGGCGCAGAGCGCGTACAACTCGTGATATTCCTGTCCCTCGTGGGGCGTTTTTCGGCCACGGGTTGACCGGGGGCTGTGCTCTGGCCAAGGATCTGCCCCCATGAAACGGAGCTCTTCCCGGCGTGCGGCGCTCGTGGGCCGGCGGACGGCCATGGGGCTGGTGGCCGTGGTGCTGCTGGTCGCGGGGGCGTGGTCGTCGTGGGGTACCGCGCACCACGTGGTCCTGGCCAAGGGGCGTGAGCACGGCACGCTGACGGTGACGGAGTGCGGTGCGGAGGAGTGCACCGGCCGGTACGAGCCGGATGCGATGTCGTCGGCGCGGGCGCGGGTGACGGTTGCGAGGTCGGTCGCGGCGGCGGAGGGCGACCGGTTCCCGGTGGTGGTGAAGCCCGGTACCGATGCGGTGGTCCGCGCGGGGGTGCCGGGCTTTCTGCATGCCTGGATGCCGTTGGGCGGGGCGCTGGTGCTGGCCGGGTTGGTGATCGGTGGCGGGTTGCGGATGCCGCGTACGGCGTGGGGGGCCGGAACGGCGGGGGCGGCCCTGCTGGTGGCGACGTTCGTCGCGCTGTAGCAGGGCCGCCCCGGTCGGCCTTCGGTGTCCGTGCCGTGCGTCAGCCGGTGTTGCGCAGGCCTGCCGCGACTCCGTTGACGGTGAGCAGCAGGGCGCGGGCGAGGAGCGGGTCGGGCTCGTCGCCGCGTGCGGCGGCCTGGCGCTGGCGGGCGAGCAGGGAGACCTGGAGGTAGGAGATCGGGTCCAGGTAGGCGTCGCGGATGGCGAAGGTCTGCTGGAGCGCCGGGCTGGTGCCGAGCAGTTGGGTGGAGCCGGTGACCTTGAGGACCTCCTGGACGGTCAGCGCGTGCTCGGCCTCGATGGCGTCGAAGACGTGCTTCAGCTCGTCGGGGACGAGCGTGTCGACGTAGTGCCGGGCGATGCGCAGGTCGGTCTTGGCGAGCGTCATCTCCACGTTGGAGAGGAAGTTCCGGAAGAAGTGCCAGTGCTCGTGCATCTCGTCGAGGACGGTGCCGAGTCCGGCTTCGCGCAGGGCCTTGAGGCCGGAGCCGACGCCGTACCAGCCGGGGACGATCTGGCGGGACTGGGTCCAGCCGAAGACCCACGGGATGGCGCGGAGCCCGTCGAGCGAGACGCCCGAGCCGGGGCGGCGGGAGGGCCGCGAGCCCAGGTGCAGGTCGGCGAGCTGGTCCACGGGGGTGGAGGCGAGGAAGTAGGCCGGGAGGTCGGGGTCCTGGACGAGCTTGCGGTAGGCGCTGTGGGCGGCGTCGGAGACGGTGTCCATGGCCGCGTCCCAGCGGGCGAGGGCCTCGTCGGACTGGCGGGGCGCGGTGTGCAGGGCGGAGGCCTGGAGGGTGGCCGCGACGGTCAGTTCCAGGTTCTCGCGGGCGAGGGCGGGGATGAGGTACTTGTCGGAGATGACCTCGCCCTGCTCGGTGACCTTGATCTCGCCTTCGAGGGTGCCCCAGGGCTGGGCGAGGATCGCGTCGTGGGAGGGGCCGCCGCCGCGGCCGACGGTGCCGCCGCGGCCGTGGAAGAGGCGCAGGCGTACGCCGTAGCGGTGGGCGACGTCGCGCAGGCGGCGCTGGGCGCGGTGGATCTCCCACTGGGAGGTGGTGATGCCGCCGAACTTGGAGGAGTCGCTGTAGCCGAGCATGACCTCCTGGACGTCGCCGCGCAGGGAGACGAGGCGGCGGTAGGAGGGGTCGGCGAGCATCGCGTCGAGGATGACGTCGGCGGCCTTGAGCTCGTCGGTGGTCTCCAGGAGCGGGACGATGCCGATCTTGGCCCAGCCGGCGTGGAGGTCGAGCAGTCCGGCCTCGCGGGCGAGGACGGCGGCGGCGAAGACGTCGTCGGCGCCCTGGCACATCGAGATGATGTAGGACTCGATGACTTCGGGGCCGAAGCGTTCGAAGGCTTCCTTGATGGTGTGGAAGACACCGAGGGTCTTCTCGCCGTCCGCGTCGAGCGGGGCGGGGGTGGGGGCGAGGGGGCGGCGGGAGCGGAGTTCCTTGGCGAGGAGCTTCTGCCGGTAGTCGCGGGGCATGTCGGCGTAGCGCCAGGATTCTTCGCCGAGGCGGTCGAAGAGCTGGCCGAGCGCGTGGTGGTGGGCGTCGGCGTGTTCGCGTACGTCCATGGTGGCGAGCTGGAGGCCGAAGGCGGCCAGGGTGCGGATGGTGCGGTCCATGCGGCCGTCGGCGAAGAGGCCGCCGCGGTGCTGGCGCAGGGAGGTCTGGATGAGGGCGAGGTCGGCGATGAGTTCGGAGGTGCCGAGGTAGTCGCAGCCGGGGCGGTGGGGGGTGCCCTTGGCGAGGCGCTCGCGGGTGTTGACGAGCTTCTGCCGGATGCAGGTGGCCTTGAGGCGGTAGGGCTCCTCGGCGTTCAGCCGCTTGTAGCGGGGGCTGATGTCGGGGAGGCGTTCCAGGTCGGCCTGGAGGGAGGTGAGGAGCTCGTCGGTGGCTCCGGTGTAGCGGATGGAGTTGGAGAGCAGGCCGCGCAGGTAGTCGATGAGTTCGAGTGCGTCGGTGATGCCGTGTTCGTGCTGGAGGATCAGGACGTCCCAGGTGACGGCGGGTGTCACGTTGGGGTTGCCGTCGCGGTCGCCGCCGATCCAGGTGCCGAAGGTGAGGGGGCGGGTGTCGGCGGGGAGTTCGACGCCGACGCGTTCCAGTTCGGCGGCGAGGTCTTCGAGGACGTCGCCGACGGCGTTGGCGTGGAGCTCGTCCAGGTAGTAGATGGCGTTGCGGGCCTCGTCGGCGGGCTCCGGGCGGACGACGCGCAGTTCGTCGGTCTGCCAGATGAGGTCGATGTTCTCGGCGAGCCGGAGGTCGTGGCGGCGGCGGTCGGCCTCGATGACCGGGGTCTCCAGGAGCTCGGCGATGCGGCGGAGCTTGTTGAGGACCGAGCGGCGGGCGGCCTCGGTGGGGTGGGCGGTGAAGACGGGCCGGACGTTGAGGTTCTTGACGGTGGCGCGCAGGTGCTCGGGGTCGGCGTCCTTGAGCCGGTCGGCGGTGCGGGCCAGGAGTCCGCCCTCGGCGGCGCGGCGGTCGCGCATCTCGTGGGCGCGGTGGACCTGCTCGGTGACGTTGGCGAGGTGGAAGTAGGTGGAGAAGGCGCGCACGAGCTGTGCGGCGGTCTCCAGGTCCGTGTCGCCGAGGAGGGTGGCCGCCGCTTCGCCGTCGGTGCGGGTCAGGGCGCGTACTCGCTCGACGAGGTCGAGGAGTTCCTGGCCTTCCTGGCGTACGAGGGTCTCGCCGAGGAGGTCGCCGAGGCGGCGGATGTCGGCGCGCAGCTCGGGGCTGGCGGCGGGGGTCTGGTCGGCACTGCTCACAGTGTGCGGCTCCTTGCAGTGAATGAGGAGGTGCGTCGCTTCGGCGTCTCCCGGTGACGTTCGGGGTGGGAGGCGCGTGGCGGGGTACGGGGCCCTGAGGCATGCAGCGGTGCTGTTGCCACGCCCCGACGAGCGGGTGCGGACCGCGCTGTCCGACCCTTCCAAGGATAGGTGTCGTCGCCTTCGGTGTGTCCGCTGCCCTGGCGGGGGCAGGAGAACACCGTCAGCATCCGGGCCCCTACCCCTCGGGCGGGCGGAGTACCGCGTACGACGGGCTGGACCGGCCTCTCGTGTTGTGGGCCCCGTCACTGCCATACTTACCAAGCCGTAGGTTACGGAACCGTAGCCACGGCCGTCCGCGTACCGCTTCCTCACCCTCCGGGGGATCCCCTGTGCCGTCCACGCGCCATGTGACCGACGAGACCGACCCATCCAGCCCCGCGTCCGCCGTCCCGGCCGACGCCTCTGCTCTTGCGCCCGCCACGCTCGGTGGGGACACGAAGAGGTCGATCGAGCAGTTCGCGCTGCTGGCGTTCATCGTGGTGCCGTTCGTGGCCCTGGTGGCGGCGGTGCCGCTGGCGTGGGGGTGGGGGGTGAGCTGGCTCGACATCGGGTTGATGGTGGCGATGTACTTCATCGGCTGCCATGGGATCACGATCGGTTTCCACCGGTACTTCACGCACGGTTCGTTCAAGGCGAGGCGTCCGTTGCGGATCGCGCTGGCCGTGATGGGTTCGCTGGCGGTGGAGGGGCCCCTGGTGCGGTGGGTGGCCGATCACCGCAAGCACCACCGGTTCTCGGACGCGGAGGGTGACCCGCATTCGCCGTGGCGGTTCGGGGAGAGTCTGCCGGCTCTGATGAAGGGGCTGTGGTGGGCGCACATCGCGTGGATGTTCGACGAGGAGCAGACTCCGCAGCAGAAGTACGCCCCCGATCTGATCAAGGACCCGGCCATCCGGGGGATCTCGCGCCACTTCCTCTCCTTCACGGTGCTCTCGCTGGCGATCCCGCCGCTGGTGGGCGGTCTGGTGACGATGTCGTGGTGGGGTGCGGCGACGGCCTTCTTCTGGGGTTCGCTGGTACGGGTCGCGCTGCTGCACCACGTGACGTGGTCGATCAACTCGATCTGCCACGCGGTCGGCAAGCGCCCCTTCAAGTCGCGTGACCGTTCGGGGAACGTGTGGTGGCTGGCGGTGCTGTCGTGCGGCGAGTCGTGGCACAACCTGCACCACGCGGACCCGACGAGCGCGCGGCACGGGGTGATGCGGGGCCAGATCGACTCCAGCGCCCGGCTGATCCGCTGGTTCGAGAAGCTGGGCTGGGCGTACGACGTGCGGTGGCCGGATGCCGCGCGTATCGATGCCCGGCGCACGCCCGTACCGGCCGACCCGGCATGATTGACGACGTGGCGACCGACTCCAGCAGCGAGAAGAGCAGACCTTCCCCGTCCCGGCGGGCCCGGCGGGTCCGGATGACCGGCAAGGAGCGCCGCGAGCAGTTGCTGGACATCGGCCGGGCCCTCTTCGCCGACAAGGGGTTCGAGGGCACGTCGGTGGAGGAGATCGCGGCCCGTGCGGGGGTCTCCAAGCCGGTGGTGTACGAGCACTTCGGCGGCAAGGAGGGCCTGTACGCGGTGGTGGTCGACCGCGAGATGCGCCAGCTGCTGGACATGGTGACGGGGGCGCTCACGGCGGGTCATCCGCGGGAGCTGCTGGAGCAGGCGGCGTTCGCGCTGCTGGACTACATCGAGTCGTACACGGACGGTTTCCGGATCCTGGTGCGGGACTCCCCGGTGGCGCAGTCGACGGGGACGTTCGCGTCGCTGATCAGCGATATCGCCACGCAGGTGGAGGACATCCTGGGCCTGGAGTTCAAGGCCCGCGGCTTCGACCCGAAGCTGGCCCCGCTGTACGCGCAGGCGCTGGTGGGGATGGTGGCGCTGACGGGCCAGTGGTGGCTGGACGTCCGCAAGCCGAAGAAGGCGGAGGTGGCGGCCCACCTGGTGAATCTGTGCTGGCACGGGCTGGAGAACCTGGAGTCGAAGCCCCGGCTGATAGGGCACCGGAAGAGCTGATCGCGGCTGATCACGTAAACCCTTCCGCAGTTCGTCACCCGTTGTGATGACGCGTGCGGATTTCCCGCCGTAGTGTGGTCGGGAGGGCAGAGGATTCGTCCATGGGAGGAACCATGACCGCCGAGCCGACCACCGCGCACAGCTCCCGCTGGCCGGTGCCCCCGCAGGACGGATACACCGTGGACGATCTGTTCACGCTGCCCGATCTCCCGCCGCACACAGAGCTGATCGACGGGAGCCTGGTTTTCGTGAGTCCGCAGCGACGCTTTCACCAAAAGACGATCGACCTGCTGGTGAATGGTCTGCGCAGCACCGTTCCGACGGACTTGAAGGTGGAACGGGAAATGACAGTGGTTCTGGACCGACGTAACGGCCCAGAACCCGACGTGTCCGTTGTCCGGGCGTCAGCCACCACCGGCCTTGAGCAGACGCATTTCAAGGCCGCCGATGTCCTCCTCGCCGTGGAAGTCGTCTCCCCCGACTCCGAGGCCCGTGACCGTGAGGCCAAGCCGCACAAGTACGCGACCGCCGGCATCCCGCACTTCTGGCTGGTGGAGATGGTCGGCACCGACCAGCACCCCGTCGTGCGGGTCTACGAGCTGGACCCGGTGACGAAGGCGTACGCCCTGACGGGCATCCATCACGACCGGCTGAAGACGGGTGTGCCGTTCCCCGTGGACATCGACACCTCGGCGGACGCGCTCAAGGAGCTGTAGGCGTCACGCCCCGGCAGGCTCCGGCTCCAGGAACTCCAGTCGGTTGCCCGCCGGGTCGTGGGCGTAGAAGCGGCGGTGGCCGGGGAGGTTGTCGTCCCATTCGGTGGTGACGCCGTGGGCCTCCAGGCGGGCCGCGTACTCCACGATCCCGGTGACGCGCAGGCCCGGGTGGGCCTTCTTCGCGGGGCGGAAGTCCTCCTCGATGCCCAGGTGGAGCTGGACGGGTCCGGCGGCGAACCAGCAGCCGCCGCGGGCGGCGAGCACCGGGGGCTTGGGGATCTCGGTCATGCCCAGGGCTCCGGCGTAGAAGGCGCGCAGGGCGTCCTCGGAGCCGGGCGGGGCGGCGAGCTGTACGTGGTCGACGGCGGCGAGACCGGCGGATACGGGCATCACTTCTCCTTGCGGGCGACGGCGAAGATACGGCGGAACGGGAAGACCGTGCCGTGCGGGCCCGGCGGGTAGGCCTCGCGCAGCAGGTCGCGGTATTCGGTGAGGAACGCGTCGCGGGCCTCGGGGTCGTCGGCGAGCGCGGTGAGGACGGGGCGCAGGGCGGTGCCCTTGACCCAGTCGAGGACCGCGTCGTCGCCGTGGAGGGTCTGGAGGTAGGTGGTCTCCCAGACGTCGGCGGTGCAGCCCAGGTCGCGCAGGCGGGTGAGGTAGTCGGTGGGGTCCAGGACGGCGGCGGTGCGGTCGCCGGTGCCGTGGAGGCGGGGGCGCCAGCGGTCGGACGCGCGGAGCTGGGCCAGGAGGGTGTGGCTGGGGGCGGTGAAGTTGCCGGGGACCTGGAAGGCGAGGGTGCCGCCGGGGGCGAGGGCGTCGAGCCAGCGGGGGAAGTGGTCTGCGTGGCCGGGGATCCACTGGAGCGCGGCGGTGGAGACGATCAGGCCGTACGTCTCGGTGGGCGCCCAGGTGGCGGCGTCGGCCTCGGCGAATTCGAGCAGGGGCGGGCGGGCGTGGGCGGCGGCTTCGGCGAGCATCTGCGGGGAGGTGTCGTAGCCGGTGATGCGCGCCTGCGGCCAGCGGTCGGCGAGGAGGGCGGTGACGTTGCCGGCGCCGCAGCCGAGGTCGGCGATGCGGGGTGCGGGGTGGCCGGGGAGGTCGCCGATGCGGGCCAGGAGGTCGTGGAAGGGGCGGGTGCGGTGGTCCGCGTGGCGCAGATACTGCTGCGGATCCCAGGTAGGTGTGGTCATGGGCGTCATGGAGAACAGGATCACGCCCGAAGTCTCTTGATGTCAAGACACTTGAATTCAAGAGACTTCACGTCGACAGACCCTCTACACTGATCCACATGGAGGACGAGGTCGACCGACTGGTCGCAGCATGGCGCCGAGAGCGCCCCGACCTCGACGTGGAACCACTCGAGGTGCTCAGCCGCGTCTCCCGCCTGGCACGCCACCTCGACCGGGCCCGCCGCATAGCGTTCGCCGAGCACAACCTGGAGCCGTGGGAGTTCGACGTACTCACCTCGCTGCGCCGGGCCGGCGCCCCGTACCAGCTCTCCCCCGGGCAGCTGCTGACCCAGACCCTGGTCACCTCGGGCACGATGACCAACCGTATCGACCGGCTCACCAAGAAGAACCTCGTCGAGCGGCTGCCGGACCCCAGCGACCGGCGCGGCGTCCTGGTCCGGCTGACCGCCGAGGGGCGCGACAAGGCCGACCAGTCACTGGCCGGGCTGCTCGACCAGGAGCGGGCCATCCTCGGTGAGCTGTCCCGCCGCCAGCGCGGCGAACTGGCCGGGCTGCTACGCCAGTTGACCGCCCCGTTCGACAACATCCCCGGCTAGCCGGGCCGTTACGGGCTCCGCCGGGCCGACCCCGGCCCGCCGGGCGAGCGCCACCGCCGCCAGCGTCGAGTGCACCCCGAGCTTGCCCAGCACGTTCTGCATGTGCGTACGGACCGTGTGCGGGGAGAGGAACAGCCGCTCCGCGACGGCCTTGCGGCCCAGCCCCGCCACCATGCAGCGCAGCACCTCGCGTTCGCGGGGCGTCAGGGACTCCACCAGTTGCTCGCTCTCGGTGCGGTGCTTGCGGGTGGCGGTCAGCTCCCGCAGGACCCCGGTCAGCAGGGCGGGCGGCAGATGCGTCTCGTCGCGCAGCACGCCCCGGACCACCGTGAGCAGCCGTTGCAGCGAGCAGTCCTTGGCCACCCAGCCCGAGGCTCCCGCCTGGAGCGCGCGGGCGGCGCAGTGCGGGTCGTCCTTCTCCGCGAGCACCACCGAGCGGACGGCGGGCCGGGCCGCGCGCACCCCGGCGACCAGCGCGATGCCGTCGACGGCCTCCGGGTCCTGCGGGCGGGGCGCGGGCAGCGCCGGGGCGCCGCCGGTGGCCAGGGCGCCGAGCTCGGCGTCGACCAGCATCACGTCGTACGGGCGCGCCTCGGCCGCCGCGCGCTCCAGTGCGCGCAGCGCGGCCGGGCCGCTGCCCGCCGCCGCCACGTCCACGTCCGGTTCGGCCGCGAGGGCCGCCGCGAGCGATTCGGCGAAGATGCGGTGGTCGTCGACCACCAGAACCCGGATCCGAGCCACAGAGAGACCCCCATCGGCGGGGGCGGACAGCTGCGGGTACGGCGCCTGGAACTTCCGGGTGGCCCGTGGCCAGCCTTCCGGGTGGCCCGTGGTGCTCCGACCGCCGTCGTATGCACCGCCTGCCACCCCGCTCCGGGCGCCGTACCCGACTCTCTCGCCCCCTGATTCGGCACCGGCCCCCACCGGTGCTGGGATCAGCGTACGGGTGGGGGCCGGAGGGGGAAGGCGAATCGCCGAACTGATGGCCCTGGGTGTTTAGGGTGTGGTTCATGTTCCGTCTTGAGACAGAAGTAGACAAAGAACGTCGCACTCTGCTGAGCGGGCGTCTGCGCGACGACAACACGGCGGCATCACCCGCCCTGCGCGCGCTGCTCTCCACCTCCGCCGAGCACGAAGTCCCGCTGGAGGTCTGGGCGTTGGACGAGCAGGGCGCGGTCGCCGGCGGGCTGACCGGGCGGACCTGGGCGTACTGGCTCCATGTCGACCTGCTCTGGGTCGACGCCCGCCACCGCGGCCGCGGCCTCGGTTCGCGGCTGCTCGCCGAGGCCGAGCGGGTGGCCCGCGCGGAGCGGGCCTGTACTCGCTCCCGGCTGGAGACCTGGGACTTCCAGGCCCCGGACTTCTACCGGAAGCAGGGGTACGAGGAGATCGGCCGGGTCGAGGACTACCCGCCCGGCGTCACCGAGTTCATCCTGGTCAAGCGGCTTTGAACCACTGGTGCGGGCACGCGAGTTCGACATCTCGCCGCTTTGAACCACCGCCCCGGGAAGAGCGCGTCCGACATCGAGCGGCCCTGAACAGGCGGCGCACGGCTGGCGGGTTCGGCGCCGGAGACTCGTAACAGTGCTCCTGGGACGGCGAGTTCAGCTCAGCCGGCGGGCCCCAGCCGAGGGGACGGCGAGTTCAGCTCAGTCAGCGAGCCCCCGCCGAGGGGTCGGCGGGTTCAGCTCAGCCGGCGCGCCCCCGCCGAGGGGACGGCGGGGAAGATCCCCGGGGCCGCGTGTCCCGCCCCGGCGAACGCCTTCGTGACGGCCTCGGCCACCGCGTCGGCCGCCGCCGCCTCCACCAGGACGATCGCGGAGCCGCCGAAGCCGCCGCCGGTCATCCGTGCTCCGAGCGCCCCGGCCTCCCGCGCCGCGGCGGCCGCCAGGTCCAACTCGGGGCAGGAGACCCGCAGATCGTCGCGGAGCGAGCGGTGGCCCTCGTCCAGGACCGGGCCCGCGGCGCGTACGTCACCCGCGTCGAGCAGGGCGATGACCTGCTCGACGCGGCGGTTGTCGCCGACGACATGGCGTACGTAGCGGATGACGGACTCGTCCGCCCCGGCGTCGGCGAGGGTGGTCAGCGCCGCGTCGAGGCCGTCGTAGGGGAGGTCGCGCAGGGTGGGTATGCCCAGCAGCCGGGCGCCCTCCTCGCAGCCGGCGCGCCGCTGCGCGTACGCCCCGTCGCCGAGCGCGTGCTTGACCCGGGTGTCGACGACCAGGAGCGTGAGGCCCTGGGCGGCCAGGTCGAAGGGGACCTGGCGCACGGTGAGGTCGCGGGTGTCCAGGTGCAGGGCGTGGCCCTCGGTGCAGCAGGCCGAGGCCATCTGGTCCATGATCCCGCAGGGCACGCCGACGAAGTCGTTCTCGGCGCGGCGGCCGATGACGGCCAGTTCGGGTCCGCTCAGGCCGAGGCGGAACAGGTCGTTGAGGGCGAGGGCGGTGACGGTCTCCAGGGCGGCGGAGGAGGAGAGCCCGGCGCCGGTGGGCACGGTGGAGGTCAGCGCGATGTCGGCGCCGGTCACCGGGTGGCCGGCCGCGCGCAGCGCCCAGACGACTCCGGCCGGGTAGGCGGCCCAGCCGTGGCCGGAGTGCGGGGCGAGCTCGTCGACGCGCAGGGAGACGACTCCGCCGGGCACGTCGGAGGAGTGCAGGCGCAGGACGCCGTCGGTGCGGGGCGAGACGGCGGCGCGGGCGGTGTGCGGCAGGGCGAGTGGCATGACGAAGCCGTCGTTGAAGTCGGTGTACTCGCCGATGAGGTTCACCCGTCCGGGTGCCGCCCAGACGCCGTGGGGTTCGCCCCCGTACAACGTGGTGAAGGTGGCGGCGGGGTCGGTACCGGTCGGTTCGACGGTTGCGGTCATGGGGTGGTGGACTCCTGTCGGCGGGCGAACTCCCAGGCGTCGGCGACGATTCCGGCCAGGTCGGCGCGGGAGGGCTGCCAGCCGAGGCGTTCGATGGCGGTGGCGGCGGAGGCGACGAGGACGGCCGGGTCGCCGCCGCGGCGCGGGGCGGGGGTCTCGGGGACCGGGTGGCCGGTGACCTTGCGGACGGTCTCGATGACCTCGCGTACCGAGAAGCCGTTGCCGTTGCCGAGGTTGCAGATGAGGTGCTCGCCGAGGGTGGCCGCGTCCAGGGCCAGCAGGTGGGCCTCGGCGAGGTCGGCGACGTGGATGTAGTCGCGGACGCAGGTGCCGTCGGGGGTGGGGTAGTCGTCGCCGTAGACGGAGATCGACTCCCGCCTGCCCAGGGCCACTTGGAGGACGAGCGGGATGAGGTGGGACTCGGGGGCGTGGCGTTCGCCACAACTGCCGTACGCCCCGGCCACGTTGAAGTAGCGCAGCGAGACGGCGGCCAGGCCGTGGGCGGTGGCCTCGCCGCTGATCATGTGGTCGACGGCGAGTTTGGTGGCCCCGTACGGGCTGGTGGGGGCGGTGGGGTCGGTCTCGGTGATGGGGCTGGAGACCGGTTCGCCGTAGGTGGCGGCGGTGGAGGAGAAGACGAGGGTGCGGACCCCGTGCTCGCGCATGGCGGCGAGGAGGGCGGTGGTGCCGCCGACGTTGTTGACCCAGTATTTCTCCGGGTCCACGACCGATTCGCCGACCTGGGAGTACGCGGCGAAGTGGAGGACGCCGTCGTAGGAGGGGTCCAGGTGGCGGGCGGCGTCCTGGATGCGGCCCTCGACGAAGGCGGCGCCGGCCGGGACGCCCGCGCGGAAGCCGGTGGAGAGGTCGTCCAGGACGGTCACCGTGTGCCCGGCCTCCAGCAGGTGCTGGGCGACGACGCTGCCGACGTATCCGGCACCGCCGGTGACCAGGTACTTCTTCCGGGGCTCGCTCACGGTCCGGGGCTCGCTCACGCTCTGGGAGTCGCTCACGCTCTGGGGGTCACTCACGTTCTGGCGGTCGCTCACTGGCTCGCTACCTCTCGCAGTCGCTGGGCCGCGGCCTCCGGCGGCACGTCGTTGATGAAGACACTCATGCCGGATTCGGATCCCGCGAGGAACTTCAGCTTGCCGGAGGTCCGGCGAATGGTGAAAAGCTCCAGGTGCAGGGCGAAGTCCTCCCGTCCGGGAACCCCGAACGGTGCCTGGTGCCAGGCGGAGATGTACGGGGTCGGCGGCTCGCCGGGTCCGAAGATCCGGTCGAAGCGCCTCAAGAGTTCCAGATAGACCTGTGGGAACTCTGTCCGCGCCCCCTCGTCGAGTGCGGGCAGGTCGGGGACGCGGCGGCGGGGGTGGAGGTGGACCTCGTAGGGCCAGTGGGCCGCGTACGGGACGTAGGCGATCCAGTGGTCGGTGGCGAGGACGACCCGGGTGCCGTCCTTCTCCTCGCGGGCGACCACGTCGTCGAAGAGGTTGCCCCCGGTCTCCTTGCGGTGGCGGGCGGCGGAGCGGAGCATCAGCTCGGTGCGCGGGGTGACGAAGGGGTAGCCGTAGATCTGGCCGTGCGGGTGGCCGAGGGTGACGCCGATCTCGGCGCCGCGGTTCTCGAAGCAGAAGACCTGGGTGACCTGGTCGAGCGCGGAGAGTTCGGCGGTGCGGTCGGTCCAGGCGGCGAGGACGAGGGCGGCCTGTTCCTCGGTGAGGGAGGCGAAGGACGCGTCGTGGTCGGAGGTGAAGCAGACGACCTCGCAGCGGCCCGAGTCCCCGGCGAGGGAGGGGAAGCGGTTCTCGAAGACGGCGACGTCGTAGTGGCTGTCGGGGATCTCGCTGAGGCGCCCGTCCCGGGTGGGGCAGAGCGGGCAGGCGTCGGCCGGCGGGTGGTAGGTGCGGGCCTGGCGGTGCGAGGCGACGGCCACCGCGTCGCCGAGCAGCGGATCGCGGCGGATCTCCGACGAGGTCGACACGGCATCCAGCGGGCGCCGGTCGACGGCGTCGCGGACGGTGTCGTCCGCGGAGTCGTAGTAGATCAGCTCACGGCCGTCGGCCAGGCGCGTAACCGTCTTCTTCACCAGGGTCCTCCACCCACTCCCCCAACCAACATAAACGCACATAACAAAGCACAAGCAAACACCCGAGTCAATGGTCGAGCCTCTCCCCGCACCCTCACCTGAGCCCCCATCCGAGCCCCCCACAGGATCCTCACTGCGCCATACCCGGACATTTCCCCGCACTCGATCACGATCGAACAAAGAACCCCAACGAGACTGTTCATTTAACGAACACAGAGGCGTAAGTTCCCTCGGGTTCAGTTCACGCAACGAAGCGGGTACCCCCCATGCAGACACTGGCCGAAGGGCTCCGTCTCCCCACGAACGGGCTCGACTACGCCATCCTGGCGATCTACTTCGTCGTCGTACTCGGCATCGGCTTCGCGGCCCGTGCGAGTGTGAAGACCAGCCTCGACTTCTTCCTCTCCGGACGGTCCCTGCCCGCCTGGGTGACCGGTCTCGCCTTCGTCGCGGCGAATCTCGGCGCCACCGAGATCCTCGGCATGGCGGCGACCGGCGCGCAGTACGGCGTGGCGGTGGTCCACTGGTACTGGATCGGCGCCATCCCGGCCATGGTCTTCCTCGGCCTGGTGATGATGCCGTTCTACTACCGGTCCAAGGTGCGCTCCGTACCGGAGTTCCTGCTCCAGCGGTTCGACAAATCCGCACATCTGCTCAGCTCGATACTCTTCGCCTTCGCGGCGATCCTTATCGCGGGCGTCAACCTCTACGCGCTGTCGATCGTCGTGGAGGCGCTGCTGGGCTGGCCGCAGTGGGTCGCGATCGTCGTCGCGGGCCTCTTCGTGCTGGCCTACATCACCATCGGCGGCCTCTCCTCGGCGATCTACAACGAGGTGCTCCAGTTCTTCGTCATCCTCGCCGCGCTGATCCCGATCACCGTGCTCGGCCTCAAGCGCGTCGGCGGCTGGGACGCCATGAGCGAGTCGCTGACCAAGCAGCACGGCGGCGACTTCATGACGGCGTGGGGCGGAACCGGCATCGGGGACGCCAACCCGCTGGGCGCCAACTGGCTGACGATCATCCTCGGCCTCGGCTTCGTGCTCTCCTTCGGCTACTGGACGACGAACTTCGCCGAGGTGCAGCGCGCCCTGTCCGCGAAGAACCTCTCCGCCGCCAAGCGCACCCCGCTGATCGCCGCCTTCCCGAAGATCTTCATCGTCTTCGCGGTGATGATCCCGGGTCTGGTCGCCGCCGTGATCGTGCCGCAGATCGGCACCCCGGACTCGGACCTCACGTACAACGACGCGATCCCCCTGCTGATGCAGGAGCTGCTGCCCAACGGGGTCCTCGGCATCGCGGTGACCGGTCTGCTCGCCGCGTTCATGGCGGGCATGGCGGCCAACGTGTCGTCGTTCAACACGGTGTTCACCACCGACATCTGGCAGCGGTACGTGGTGAAGGACAGGCCGGACACGTACTACCTGAAGTTCGGCCGCCTCATCACGGCGATCGGTGTGCTGGCCTCGATCGGCACGGCGTTCATCGCCGCGAGCTTCTCGAACATCATGAGCTACTTGCAGACGCTGTTCTCGTTCTTCAACGTGCCCATGTTCGTCGTCTTCATCATCGGCATGTTCTGGAAGCGGGCCTCCATGAAGTCCGGTGTCTGGGGGCTCGTCGCGGGCACCGGCGCCGCGATGGTCAACTACTTCTGGATCTACAAGGGCGGGGTCATCGACATCCCGACCGACCAGGGCGCCAACTTCGTCTCCGCGATCGTCGGCTTCGTCGCCGGTGCCGTCGTCATGGTCGTCGTCACGCTCTTCACCGCGCCGAAGCCCGACGCGGAGTTGGCAGGTCTGGTGTACGGGACCGAGTCCCCGGCCCCCGACGAGGCGCTGGAGGAGGCCGACCGGGCCTGGTACCGCAAGCCCGCGCTGCTCGGCTGGGGTGCGATCGTGCTCGCCGCCCTGTGCTACGTCCCCTACTCGTTCTGATCGGAGGAACCCACCATGTCCGACCTGCACAAGGAAGTCTCCGAGCTGGAGCGCAAGTCCGCGACCGCGGCCCGTCTCTTCGACATCCGGCGGATCATCGGCGGCCTGTTCGTGGTCTACGGGGTGATCGTCACCATCGCCGGGATCAGCCCGTCCGACGCCGACCTGAAGAAGGCCGAGGGCGTCCACATCAACCTGTGGACCGGCCTCGCGATGCTGGCGCTCGGCCTGTTCTTCCTGGTCTGGATGAAGCTCCGCCCGACGGAGACGCCGACCGCCCCCGAGCCGGGGCCGGGGCCGGGGCCGGGGTCCGGCGCGGGCTGACCCGCGGCCGGGCGTGTACGCCGCAGGGGTCGTACGTCATCCGCTGTGCCCGGGGACGTACGGCCCCTGCGGCGTACTGCCGTTGCTGCCGCCGCCGATGGCGCCGACGTGGCCCGCCGCCCGGTCCAGCAGCCCCGTACGGGCCGCGAGGGCGGCCGCCTCCAGCCGGGAGCCGACGCCCAGCTTCATCAGGACCCGCTGGACGTGCGTACGGGCGGTGCTCGGCGCGATCCGCATCCCGGCCGCGATCAGCCGGGTGTCCTCGCCCTCGGCGACCCGGACCAGCACCTCGGCCTCGCGCGGGGTCAGCATCCGGAGCAGGCGGCGGCCCTCGTCGTCGGGCTGGGCCGCCGGGTTGAGCAGCTCGGCGAAGGCGGCGCGCAGGAGCTGCGGGGCGATGGCGCTCTCCCCCGCCCGCGCCTTCAGCATGGCCCGCTCCACGCCCTCGATGCGCTCGTCGTGCCGGACGTACCCCGCCGCCCCGGCCGCGAAGGCGGCGGCGATCCCGCGCGGGCTCGGCACCGGCCCGAGGACCACCACCGCCACCTGCGGGCGCTCCCGGCCGATGCGCACGATCGGGTCGAAGACCCCCGGCGCGGCGGGCGACGCCGTACCGAAGAGGCAGACCTCCGGGGCCCTGCTGACCACCAGCTCCGCCGACCCGGACGTCGGGGCGGCCGCCGCGAGCACCCGGTGCCCGCGCAGCTTCAGCGCCGAGGCCAGTGCCTCGGCGAGCAGGCGGTGGTCGTCGACCACCATGAGCCGCACGCTCATCGATCAAGCTCCAAGTGCCCCTGTGCGCCCTGGATACCGGCCCCCGGGCTCCTGACCCGGCAAGCTACACGCTCGTTCGACCCCGTGTGTCCCTTACCGGGGAGAAGCCCCCCAGAATGCCGAATTCTGCTTCATTCAGGGGCACTTGAGGGCCACACGAGGGGCGAAAAACGATCAGCCCTGCCAGTGGGCGATCACGTGATCGACTGGCAGGGCTGTCGGGTCGGGTGGGCGATCAGTCGGTGCGGAAGCCCACCGCGAGGAAGAGCTTGTCGTCCCTCTCGCTGTCGAGGCGCTTGCTGATCAGCTGCCTCGAAAGGAAGAAGCGGCCCTCGCCGTAGAGGAGTTCGGAGTGGTCGGTGGTGAACCGGGTCTCCGCGTCCCGTACGGACCTGTCGCCCGGGTTCTCCATCAGCAGCGTCTGCTTGAAGGTCTCGCCGTCGATGGAGACGATCTGGCCGCCCTTGTCGAACGGGGGGTACTTGTACGCGATGACGTTGGTGCCGTCCATCCGGAGCGGGACCAGGGTGTAGCGCTCACCCGCGTCCGCCCGGCCGCCGAGCAGCTTGCCGGTGGCCAGGTCGAAGGCGACGACCTCGTTGGTCTTGCCGTAGTCGCTCGTGCCCTCGTGCTCCTCGGTCGGCAGGTAGAGCCGGTTGTTGCCGACGATCGCCGCCCGGCAGCTCTCGACGTCGGTGGAGGCGCAGCGCGCCGCGTACTTGTCGGCGTCGGCGGAGATCCGCACGATCAGCTTGCCGGTCGCCGCGTCGATCGAGAAGAAGTCGGAGATGCCGCTGCCGTCGTTGGCGGTGTCACCGACGTTGGCCGCGACCACCAGCGGCTTGGTGGAGACGATGGAGGCGTACTCGACACCGGCGGGCATCTGGAACGAGGAGAGCGGTGCGCCGGTCTCCGGGTTCAGCGCCTGGATGGTGAGCTGCGGGCTGTCGTACGAACCGCACTTGCGCACCACGGCGAGGGCCTCGCCACCGCCGTACCCCGTGTCGTAGCAGCGGTTGCCGTCGACCTTCGGCTTCCACAGCTCGGCGCCGTTCTCCAGCTTGAAGGCCGCGCCGCCCGAGGTGCCGCCCGCGGCGACGGTGGTCCCGCTGAGCGTGACCTCGTCGAACTGGACCGGCCGGTCGCCGCCGGTGGCGGAGGTGACGGACTTGCTCCACAGGAGCTTCCCGGCGGCCAGGTCGACCACGCCGACCTGGTTGCACGCGGGGTACTTCTTCTCCGCGTTCGGCTTGCCCTCCTTGAAGAGGATCGCCGTCCTGTGGTCCTTGGTCATGTGGCGGGAGGCGCCGCAGACCTCGCCGGCGAGCGGCACGGACCAGAGCTTGGTGCCCTTGTCCAGGTCGTGGGCGACGACCTCGCTGACGCCGGACTTCACGTACGCCTTGTCGGTGAGCCAGGAGCCCTTGACCGTGGTGACCTCGGTGACCTCGGGCTGCGGGAGCTGGAAGGCGACCTTGGAGCTGGTGTTGCCGGGCGCCTTCTCGCTGCCGCCGGCCAGGCCGCCGCCCTCGCCGCCCTTGCCTTCGCCGCCCTCGCCGCCTTCGCCGCCCTTGTCCTCGCCGCCGCCGGTGGATCCGGACGAGGAGGCCTGGTCGCCCTTGTCGTCGTCGCCCTTGGTGGAGGCGTAGACGACGGCCGCGCCGATGATCAGCACCACGGCGACGGCCGCGGCGACGATGATCTGCATCTGGGTGCTGAACTTCTTGCCGCCGCCGGCCGGGGCGCCGGGCTGCGGGGCTCCGGCCCCGTACATCGGCTGGGTCGGGTAGCCGTACCCCTGCTGCTGCGTGCCGGACTGGCCCGGGTAGCCGGGCTGAGCGGGCTGCCCCGGCTGGCCGGGGGCCGCCTGCGGGTAGCCGTAGCCGGGCTGCGGGCCCTGCGGGTAGCCGTACCCGTTGGGCTGCGGGGCCGGCGGGGTCGGGTAGCCGCCCTGCGGCGGGGGCGGCGGGGTGCCGTAACCGCCGGTGGGCGGACCTGCGGGCGCGGTGCCGTAGCCGCCGGTGGCCGGATCCGCGGGCGGGGTGCCGTAACCGCCGGTGGCCGGGCCCGCGGGCGGGGGCTGCTTGGCGAACGGGTCCGCGGGCGGCGGGGTCGGCTCGCCGAATCCGCCGGGCGGCGGGTCCTGCGGGGCACCGAATCCGCCGGAGGGCGGGCCCGAGGGCGGACCGGCGGGAGGGCCTGCCGGGGGCCCGGCGGGAGGGCCGGCCGGGGGCTGGTTCGGCGGCTGGTCGGCGGGCTGGTTCGGGGGCTCGTTGGGGGGCTGCTGCGGCGGCTGGGTCATCGCGTACGTACCTCGGGAGATGTGTGGGGGCAAAGTCGCGTCCGGCCGGGAGCCGGCTGCCTTCGGGTGCCGTCGTGAGCGGTCACTTGCTGAACACCAGCGCCGTCGCCTGCTCCATCTCGCCGTCGTCGCGGCCGCTGATGCGCTTGGGGAGGAGGTAGGAGCGGCCGTCCTGGTACACGGCGTTCCGGCTGCCGAAGAGGCTGTTCTCGATCCGGGTGGTCCCCTCCGGGTGCTGGAGCAGGACACTGGTGGTGCCGCCCGTCGGCGGGAGCGTGAGGACGGCGCCGGGCTTGTCGTACCGCGGCTCGGCGTAGAGCAGCACCTTGCCGCCCTCCATCCCGATCGGGCTCACGGTGCGCTCGGCCGGTGCGGGCGCCGTCCACTTGGGCTTGCCGGTGTTCAGGTCGAAGGCGACGACCTTGTTCGTCCGCTCGGAGCCGGTGGAGTCGGCCTTGGTGGCCATGTAGAAGGTGTTGGCGTCGGCCGCGACCCCGGAGCACCCTTCGAGCTTCTGGGCCAGGATGGCGAGCGTGCTGCCGCAGTTGGCGACGACCGTGTCGCCCTTGGCGGGGCTCATCTGGGAACGGAGCTTGCCGTTCTCGGTGAACGCCGCGATCGACCACTGCTTCTTCTGCCTGTTCTCGAGCGAGACCACGAGCGGGGTCGCCGAGTAGACCTTCTTGATCTCCCAGCCGCGCGGCGGCTGGTAGGTCCACTTGGCCTTGCCGGTGACCGGGTCCAGCTCCTGCAACTGGTGCTGCGGGTTGTCGAAGTCGTCGCTGCGGCAGTTGGCGGCGGCGAGCAGCTTCGGGCCGCCGGCGAAGGCGAAGGTCTTGCACTTGTCCGTCGGGGTGCCGAACAGCTCCTTGCCGTCGCTGACCCGGTAGGCGCTGGAGTAGCTGTTCCGCCCGGCGGTGACCGTGTTCCCGCTGATCGCGAGGCCGATGTCGGACATCAGGTCCCAGGCGCCGTTCTTCTTGACCTCCGACTTCCAGCCGGCCTTGCCGGTGTTGAGGTCGACCATCTGCATCACGGAGCAGGTGGACCGGTCCGTCGTACCGTTCTGGATGCCGATGACGATCTTGCCGTCGGGGCTGAGCGAGTTGGGGGTGGCGCAGATGTCGGTGGGGAACGCGACGGACCACTTCTTCTTGCCGTCGGCGACCGAGTAGCCGGAGAGCCCGCGGTACATGGCCGTGACCATCGTGTCGCCGACGAACCAGGGGCCGTATATCTCGGCGCCGTTGCGCGGCAGGTCGACGTCGTTCTTCTGGAGCCAGGCGACCTTGGCCTCGCCCGGCTTGCGCCCGGCGTTGAGGTCGTCGGTCCCCGCCTCGCGGCCGCCGCCGGTGCCGTCGCCCTCGTCGACCGTGGGGGACGCGTCGGGCGTCTCGGGTGCCTCGGGCGCCTTGGCGTCCTCACTCGGGCCCGCGATCGGCTTCTTGGGGTCGTCGCCGCTGTCGCTCACCACGTACCAGGCGCCCGCGCCGACGAGCAGGACGACGGAGACGGCCGCCGCGGCGAGGATGCCGGTCTTGCCCTTGAAGGGCCCGGAGCCTCCGGGTCCGCCGGGGGCGGGGGCGGGGGCTCCGGGGTACTGCTGCTGCGGGTAGCCGTAGCCGGGCTGGGCGGGCTGCCCGTAAGGACCGGGGGCCGGCTGGCCGTAGGGGCCGGGCTGCTGACCGTACGGGCCGGGGGGCTGCTGACCGTACGCGCCGGGGGCCTGTCCGGGGGCCTGTCCCGGTGCCTGTCCGGGGGCCGCCTGGCCCGGTGCCTGGCCCGGTGCCTGGGGGTAGCCGTAGCCCGGCTGGGCCGGGGGCGCCTGCGGGTAGCCGTACGCCGGGTCTCCCGGGGGCGGCGTCTGCGGCGGGCCGGCCGGGGGCTGCGGCGGCTGGGCGGGCGGGGCCTGCGGCGGGACCGGTGGCTGCTGAGGAGTCCCCTGCGGCGGCTCCTGCGGAGCCCCGAAGCCCCCCTGCGGCGGTTGCTGGCTGGGCGGCTGGCTCATCAGCGCGTCCCCCTTCGTGCGGGCCGGTGCCCGATCCGGTCTCCCCCGCGATTCCGAGAGGGGTTCAATTCCCCTCGGAAAGGAGCGAATCGGGCATGGCTTCCGCGGTGTTACGACAGTCGGGCGGGGCTTCTTTGTACCACCCGCCCGCCATCGGGCACCGGATCGGTCCGCCCCCTGTTCCCAAGGGAGAACCGCGCCGTGATGCCCCCGTTACGACCAGCGGGACATGACGGTCAGTCACCGGGTGCGGGCGTCGCCACGGCCGCCTTCTCCCGCTCGTCATCACCCCCGCCGACGGACGACCGCACGAGCACCGTGTGTCCGCCCCGGAGCAGGCGGTCCGCGCGGCGGTGACGTACCCCCGGGCAGGGCCTCAGGCGTCCTCGGCCAGCTCCAGCCAGCGCATCTCCAGCTCGTCGCGCTCGGTGACGAGTTCGCGGAGCTCGGCGTCGAGCTTGGCCACCTTCTCGAAGTCGGTGGCGTTGTCCGCGATCTGCTTGTGGAGCGCGGTCTCCCGGGTCGAGATCTTGTCGAGCTGCCGCTCGACCTTCTGGAGCTCCTTCTTCGCGGCGCGGGCCTCCTGCGCGGAGACGGCCGGGGCCGCCGGGGCGGCGGAGGTGCCGCGCGCGGGGGCGGGGGCGGCGGAGGGGGTGGCCTCCTCCTCCATCCGCTGCCTGCGCTCCAGGTACTCGTCGATGCCGCGCGGCAGCATCCGCAGCGCGCGGTCGCCGAGGAGGGCCATCACGCGGTCGGTGGTGCGCTCGATGAAGAACCGGTCGTGGGAGATGACGATCATCGATCCGGGCCAGCTGTCGAGGAGGTCCTCCAGCTGGGTGAGGGTCTCGATGTCCAGGTCGTTGGTGGGCTCGTCGAGGAAGAGGACGTTGGGCTCGTCCATCAGCAGCCGCAGGATCTGGAGCCGGCGGCGCTCACCGCCGGAGAGGTCGCCGACGGGCGTCCACTGCTTCTCCTTGGTGAAGCCGAACTGCTCGCAGAGCTGGCCGGCCGTCATCTCGCGGCCCTTGCCGAGGTCGACCCGGTCGCGCACCTGCTGGACGGCCTCCAGGACCCGGAGGTTCGGGTTGAGCTCGGAGACCTCCTGGGAGAGGTAGGCGAGCTTGACGGTCTTGCCGACGACGATCTTCCCGGCGGCGGGCTGGGTGTCGCCCTGCGTACGGGCGGCCTCGGCCAGGGCGCGCAGCAGCGAGGTCTTGCCCGCGCCGTTGACGCCGACCAGGCCGACGCGGTCGCCGGGGCCGAGCTGCCAGGTGAGGTGGGTGAGCAGGGTCTTGGGCCCGGCCTGGACGGTCACGTCCTCCAGGTCGAAGACGGTCTTGCCGAGGCGGGCGTTGGCGAACTTCATCAGCTCGCTGGTGTCGCGCGGGGGCGGCACGTCGGCGATGAGCTCGTTGGCGGCCTCGATGCGGTAGCGCGGCTTGGAGGTGCGGGCGGGGGCGCCGCGGCGCAGCCAGGCCAGCTCCTTGCGCATGAGGTTCTGCCGCTTGGACTCCTCGGTGGCGGCGATCCGCTCGCGCTCGGCACGGGCGAAGACGTAGTCGCTGTAGCCGCCCTCGTACTCGTGGACGGTGCCGCGCTGGACGTCCCACATGCGGGTGCAGACCTGGTCCAGGAACCACCGGTCGTGGGTGACGCAGACGAGCGCCGAGCGCCGGGTACGCAGGTGGCCCGCGAGCCAGGAGATGCCTTCGACGTCCAGGTGGTTGGTGGGCTCGTCGAGGACGATCAGGTCCTGCTCGTCGATGAGGAGCTTCGCCAGGGCGATCCGGCGGCGCTCGCCGCCGGAGAGCGGGGCGATGACGGTGTCGAGCCCGTGCTCGAAGCCGGGGAGGGCGAGGCTGCCGAAGAGGCCGGTGAGCACGTCCCGGATCTTGGCGCTGCCCGCCCACTCGTGGTCGGCGAGATCGCCGATGACCTCCTGGCGGATGGTCGCCTTCGGGTCCAGGGAGTCGTGCTGGGTGAGGACGCCGAGACGCAGCCCGCCGTTGTGGGTGACGCGGCCGGTGTCCGCCTCCTCCAGCTTGGCGAGCATCCGGATGAGGGTCGTCTTGCCGTCGCCGTTGCGGCCCACGACACCGATCCGGTCGCCCTCGGACACCCCGAGGGATACACCGTCGAGCAGGGCACGGGTGCCGTACACCTTGCTGACCTGCTCGACATTGACCAGATTGACGGCCATTTCACTCCTGCCTAGGGGGTTGATCGACCTTTCCAGGGTACGGCGCGGTGGAGGGCGGTCGGTGGCACGGACCCTGAGCGCGGTCGTGGACGACCGCGAGGAGGTCGTGGTCACGCGCGCCGGACACGAGCCCGTGGTCATCGTGGCGCTCGATGAGTACGAGTCCCTCAAGGAGACCGCGTACCTGCTCAGGAGCCCGGAGAACGCCCGCCGGCTGCCGGCTTCGATCGAACGCCTGGAGGGCGGCGGGGGCGCGGAGCAGCTCGACCGCGCCGGGCGAGGCGACGCGCAGGGGATCGACGTAGCGGTCCCGGGTGCCGGGGGTGGCCTCGGCGAGTACGCGAACTGGTGATCCCCTGCCCGTACGTTCCCGGCGGGCGGGGGTGCGGGGGGGAACGCATGGGCAGGGGTACTCGATTCGGCGCCTGAGTACGCGAGATGACGCCGGTACGCCGGTAAAGGGGGCGGAGGTCCGGGCGGCCCTTCCGCGTATCGCGGGGGAGATCCGGGCAGACCTTCTTCGTACCGTGGAGCAGATCTGGACAGGACCTGTCTTGCCGCGTGAACAACGACAAAAGCCACCCGTAGCCCTGCCGGGCCGTTCCCGAGAGACCGGAGTACCAGCATCGTGCGGACCCCTCGCCGCCTCGCCCCCTTCGCCCTCGTCGGGGTGCTCGCCCTGGCCGGATGCTCGGGTGGCACACCGACCGACGACAACACCCGGGCGACCGCGCCCGCCACCGTCGAGACAGCCACGGCCACCCCCACCGCTTCGGCCGCCCCCACAGATGCCCCGGCCCTCACCCCTCCCCCGACCCCCACGCCCGATCCGGTCGTGCCCGATCCGGTCGCGCCCGACCCGGTCATGCCCGCCCTGCACAGCAGGACCTATGAGCAGGCGCAGGCGGAGTTCACCCGCCTGGGTCTCTCCCCCGCACGCCTGACGGCCGCCGCCCAGCACAAGGACGTCGCCCTCTCCCGGGACCACGACGGCTGGTACGTCTGCGACACCAGCCCCCGGCCCGGCGCCCCGCTCACGGCCGCCACCACGGTCACCGTCAGGCTGGCGGAGGACTTCAGCGACTGCACGACCAGCTTCCACGGCTACCTGCACCAGGAGAACGACCCGGCCTTCACGCCCTGAGCGGCCGACCCGAGCCGTTTGCCGGAACGGCAAGTTCTCGTGCGGATCATGGCGGGCCTGACAACACTGGGCGGGCACCCCGACGGCGCGTGTACGCGTAGACGCGACAGCGCGCATCCCGGCAGAAGGAGCCCGCCCGATGAACACCTCCGACGCGACCGACGCCCGCGACACCTCCGACGCGACCGACGCCCGCGCCTCCTGGGACGGCGTCTACGCCGCCCGGCCCGTGGCCACCGACCCACAGCCGAACGTCCGGCTCACCGAGGTGGTCACGGACCTGCCGCCCGGCGACGCGCTGGAGCTCGGCTGCGGCGAGGGCGGCGACACGTTGTGGCTCGCGCGCCGGGGATGGCGCGTCACCGCCGTCGACGTCTCGGCCGTGGCGGTCGAGAGGCTCACCGTCCTGGCCCGCTCACTGGGCCTGGGCGACCGCGTCACCGCCGAGCGGCACGACCTGGGCGCGTCCTTCCCGGAGGGCCCCGAGCGCGGGTTCGGCCTGGTCACCGCCCACTACCTGCACACCCCGTACGGCCTGGACCGGGCGGCCGTCCTGCGCCGGGCCGCGCACGCGCTGCGGCCGGGCGGGCGGCTGCTGGTCGTCGACCACGGTTCGACCGCGCCCTGGTCGTGGAACCAGGACCCCGACGTACGCCACCCGAGCCCGCGGGAGGTCGCCGACGGCATCGCGCTCGACCCGGCGGCCTGGACGGTGGAGCGGGCCGACGCGCCCCGCCGGACCGCGACCGGCCCGGACGGCACCACCGCCGAGGTCACCGACCACGTCCTCGTCATCCGCCGCACCGCCGCCTGACCGGTGCCGGGCCACGTACGTCCCGCGAACGCGAAGGAGACCCGCCATGGCACCCCGTGACCACCGACGTGACACCCCGCCGCCCCGGACCGGCACCGGCGAGGCCGAAACCCTGCGCGGCTTCCTCGACTACCTGCGGACCTCGGTCGCCGCGAAGGTCGACGGCGCCCCGGAACCGGAGGTACGGACGGCCGCCGTGCGCTCCGGTACGAACCTGCTCGGCCTGCTCAACCACCTGACGTACGTCGAGCGCGCGATCTTCCTCGGGGACCAGGTCACCGACTGGCAGGCCACGTTCTCGGCCGCGCCGACGGACAGCGTGGCCGAGGTCGTCGCCCGCTACCGTACGGCGGTCGGGCGCGCGAACACCGTCCTCGACGGGTGCACCGACCTGGCCGCACCGGTCCCCCGGCCACGGCCGGGAAAGCCCGCGCCCAGCGTGCGGTGGGCGCTCACCCACATGATCGAGGAGACCGGCCGGCACGCCGGGCACGCGGACATCCTGCGCGAACTGATCGACGGTTCGACGGGCCGCTGAACCGCTCGCTCCCTCAGCGGCTCACGCCGTCACCACGTGCGCGCCCCTCGCGGGCGCCGGCGCCACCCGCGCGTTGCGGCAGGTCCCCGACGCCAGCAGCGCGTCGGCGACCTTGAGGGCCATCGCCTCGTCCTCCACCAGGAACGCCGTCGTCGGCCCGGACCCGGAGACCAGGGCGGCCAGCGCCCCCGCCTCCGTGCCGGCGGCCAGGGTGTCGGCGAGGGAGGGGCGCAGGGAGAGCGCGGCGGGCTGGAGGTCGTTGCTCAGAGCGCCCGCGAGTGCGCCGGAGTCGCCGGAGCGCAGGGCGGCCAGCAGCGCGGGCGAGGCGGTCGGTTCGGGGACGTCCGCCTCGGCCGTGAGCCGGTCGAACTCCCCGTACACCGCGGGCGTGGACAGTCCTCCGTCCGCCACCGCGAAGACCCAGTGGAAGGCCCCGCCGACCTCGATCGGGGTGAGCTTCTCGCCGCGTCCGGTGCCCAGTGCGGCCCCGCCGACCAGACCGAACGGCACATCGCTGCCCAACTCGGCGCAGATGGCCAGCAGTTCGTCACGGCTCGCGCCGGTCCCCCACAGGGCGTCACAGGCGACCAGGGCGGCCGCCCCGTCGGCGCTGCCGCCCGCCATGCCGCCCGCCACCGGGATGTCCTTGGCGATGTGGAGGTGGACGGCGGGCTCGACCCCGTACCGCTCGGCCAGCGCGAGGGCGGCACGAGCCGCGAGATTCGTGACGTCCAGCGGCACCTGGTCCGCGTCCGGGCCCGAGCAGGTGATGCGCAGCTCGTCGGCGGGGGTGGCGGTGACCTCGTCGTACAGGCCGACGGCGAGGAAGACGTTGGCCAGGTCGTGGAAGCCGTCGGGGCGGGCGGCGCCCACGGCGAGCTGGACGTTGACCTTGGCGGGGACGCGGACGGTGACAGCCGTACGCACAGGGACGCCTCCGGTTCGCGCGTGACTCATGCGGACACCTCCGGCTTGTTCTCCGCGATGGCCGCGAACTCCTCCACCGTCAGCGCCTCCCCGCGCGCCTGCGGCGAGACCCCGGCGGCGACCAGGGCGGCCTCGGCGGCGGGCGCGGAGCCGGCCCAGCCGGAGAGGGCCGCGCGCAGCGTCTTGCGGCGCTGGGCGAAGGCCGCGTCCACGACGGCGAAGACCTCGGCGCGGCTCGCGGTGGTGGCGATGGGCTCGGCGCGCCGGACGAGCGAGACGAGCCCGGAGTCGACGTTCGGGGCGGGCCAGAAGACGGTGCGGCCGATGGATCCGGCGCGCTTGACCTCCGCGTACCAGTTGGCCTTCACCGACGGCACACCGTAGACCTTGTTGCCCGGCCGGGCGGCGAGCCGGTCGGCGACCTCGGCCTGGACCATGACGAGGGTCCGCTCGATGCTGGGGAAGCGCTCCAGCATGGTCAGCAGGACGGGCACGGCCACGTTGTACGGGAGGTTCGCGACGAGCGCGGTGGGTGCGGGGCCCGGCAGTTCGGTGACCAGCATCGCGTCGGAGTGGACCAGGGCGAAGCGGTCGGCGCGCTCGGGCATCCGGGCCTGGACCGTGGCGGGCAGGGCGGCCGCGAGCACGTCGTCGATCTCGACCGCGATCACCCGGTCGGCCGCCTCCAGCAGCGCCAGGGTCAGCGAGCCGAGCCCCGGGCCGACCTCGACGACGACGTCGTCCGGGCGGACCTCCGCGGTGCGCACGATGCGGCGGACCGTGTTGGCGTCGATGACGAAGTTCTGACCGCGCTGCTTGGTCGGGCGCACGCCCAGCTTCGCGGCCAGGTCGCGGATGTCTGCGGGGCCCAGGAGGGCGTCGGGCTCTGTGCTGCTCACCCGGTAAGCCTACGGCCGCGGCGCGTCCACGGACTCGCCCCCCGCTGTGCGCGGGGCTTCTTCGCCCGGCACGCCTGCGCGGCGGCGGGCTCCGGTGACGCGCCGAAGCGTCGTGGCCGCACAGGGTTGCGCCGGGTTGCGGAGGGTTGCACGGGGTCCCGCCGGGTTGCACGGGGTCCCGCCGGATTGCACGAGGTCGCGGAGGCTCGCACGGGTCGCGGAGGGGTCGCACGGGTCGCGGAGGGGGCGCGCAAGAGGAAGGGTGCCCGTCCCCGGCGGTCCGGGAGCGGCGGTCAGAAGTCGAAGGCGCGTGCCGTGTTGTCGTAGACCGCGGCGGCCAGCGTGTCCTCGTCCACCCCCTTCACCTCGGCCATCGCGCGGAGCGTGACCGGGATGAGGTAGGGGGCGTTGGGCCGGCCTCGGTACGGGGCGGGGGTGAGGAAGGGCGCGTCCGTCTCGACGAGGACCAGCTCCGTGGGGGCGACGGCGAGCGCGTCGCGCAGCGGCTGGGCGTTCTTGAAGGTCACGTTGCCGGCGAACGACATGAAGTACCCGGCCCGCGCGCAGATCCTGGCCATGTCGGCGTCGCCGGAGTAGCAGTGGAACACGGTCCGCTCGGGCGCGCCCGCGTCGGCCAGGACCCGCAGGACGTCCGCGTGCGCGTCCCGGTCGTGGATGACCAGGGCCTTGCCGTGCCGCTTGGCGATCTCGATGTGGGCCCGGAACGACTCCTCCTGGGCGGCGACGCCCTCGGGGCCCGTACGGAAGAAGTCCAGACCCGTCTCCCCGACCCCGCGTACGTGGCCGAGGGCGGCCAGCGCGTCGATCTCCGCCAGCGCCTCGTCCAGCGCGGCCTTGCCGCCGGGCTCCCGCGCCCGCTGCCGCGCGGTGCCGTCGGTGCCCTCGACGTATCCGTGGACGATGCGCGGGGCCTCGTTGGGGTGCAGGGCCACCGAGGCGTGGACGGCCGGGTGGGCGGCGGCGGTCTCGGCGGCCCAGCGGGAGCCGGCCACGTCACAGCCCACCTGGACCACCGTCGTGACGTTCACGGCGGCGGCCCGAGCGAGGGCCTCCTCGACGGTGGCGTCCTGCATGTCCAGGTGGGTGTGGGAGTCGGCGACCGGGACCCGGAGGGGTTCGGGCAGCGGCGGGGCTTCGGTACGGCTCATGCGGACGACTCTACGAGGACCCGGTGCACCGGCGTACGAGGGCGGGGCACCGGCCCGCACTCGCGGGCGGGCTCCGCACCCTCGCGCGGGGAGGCACCACCGGTGACGCCGGGCCCGGCTCCCCCACCCCGCCGGCCGGGCCGGAGGGGCGCGTGCGAGTCATCCGACGCCGGGCTGCCGCGTCACCTGCGGTGGAACGGGTGCAGCAGGTCCGAGAACCGCCAGTGGCGCTCCGGGCTCGCGGCGGTGGCGGCGACCGCCCCGACGGGCTCGGCGGGCTTCGCCGCCCGGGTGGAGCCCCGCTGGGGCCTCAGCAGCTGCTGGGCATCGGCCACCCGCCCGGCCCCCATGATGCGCACCACGTGTCCGCCGCAGTTGGCGCAGGTGAGCGTGGAGAGCGGGGACGGCACACGCTCGCCGTCGGCCGTGTAGACGACGAACTCCTGACCGTGGACGTCCACGTGGTGCTCTATCTCGTAGGACTGCTCCCAGCCGTACCCGCACCGCATGCAGGCGAACGCGTAGGCCTCGTGGACGGTGGTCGCTGCGATCTCGCTCATACCCGCTCCTCTTGTCCGCCGGTCAGGCACTCCGGGGACGGCCTCCCCGCCCGAGGGGTTCGAACAGGCGGCCCGTCCCTTCCAGTGGACACCCGCGCACGGGCGGACGCACCAGATCAGAGCCGATATTGGTGCGTTCTTGGCCTCCTTTTGCCGCCCTTTGCCGCCGCATGGCCCGCGACAGGGCAGCCCATGACCGGCACACAGGGCACCCCGTGACCGGTGCCACGGACACCCCGTGGCCGGCAGACAACGCAGCCGTGCACGGGTGAGCGGACAGCCGGTGACCGGCAGACATCGCAGCGGCTCACGGGTGAGCGGACAGCCGATGACCGAGGGAGCGGGCAGCCGGTGGCCGAGGACCGCCGAGCGCCCCCGAACGCGCCCGCCCGACGGGTGAATGCGCCCGCGCACCACACCCGCACCGCCGCCCTGGACCGCCCCCGCGCCGGCCCCCGCGCCACCCCCTGACCGCCCCGAATCACCGCCCCTTTCATCACTCGCCTGGCCTATGAATTCGCCATTCAATTGAATGCACAATTTCCCCTTCTGCCGCGCCCCGATTTGCGGGCCCCGCATTTCTCCCTTTCACTCGGAACGTACGTCAACCCGAATTGCACGTACACCAACCCGATTTCCCACAGGATGGGGAGCACCCATGTACAAGACCGACACCACCGCTACCGACATCGAGTTCGACCTCGACGCGGCCCTCAACCCGGGCGAAGCCGAAGGCATCTACCGCGACTCCCGCGAGTGCGCCTTCCTCGCGCTCATCGCAGGCGGCGGCGCACTGCTGCTCTCGCCTCCGACCCCGCGCCCGAAGAAGGGCTAGTCGTCGGAACATGGACCAGACACATGCTTCGTCCCCCCTCGCGGGTGCCGTGCATGACCTGGCAACAGAGGTGGTCCTCGCTCTTCGGAGCGGGGACCACCTCGCCACGGTGTGCGGCGCGGCAGGAATCGACGAGGAGAACCGGACCGGAATCGCGGCCGTGCGCGTCATCGGCGCCGACCTTCTGCTGCCGAGTGTGCTTCACGGGCGTCATCCGCATCCGGGAGACGTCGCCGTGCTCGACCGGGCGGTACGGGAGTTCCCGCCCAAGCCCGACGCCCCGGCCGCCACGGCCTGGAGCCACTGGCACATGATCTCCACCCTCCACCGGATGGCGCCCCCGGCCCAGGGCGCCCCCGGGGTGTCCGCGGAGCCCGACGCCGACTGGCTGGAGGCCGCGCCCTGGCAGTCCTTCACGCACCAGCTCTCGGTCCTGGCCCCGCTCGCCGTACCGGCCACCCCCTCGGCCGTGCAGCGGGCCGCGGCGACGCGGGCGGTCGACCTCGCGCGCGGCTTCGTCCGTGCGGTGCGGCGGCGCGACTGGCTCCAGGCGGCGGGCGCGGGCCGCTGGCTCGCGGCCATCGGCGGCGCACCGGCCACCCTGGGCCTGGAGCGCGGCCTGGACTTCGTCGAGCTGATGGGCGGCCAGGACCCCCGGGTCACCCTCCACGTGCGGGCGGCCCGGCTGATGGCCGAGGCGAGGGCGCGATGACGGCGACCGCGACCCAGGGCCCGCAGGGCCGCCGCCCGGCCCCCCAGGGGCACCCGGGCGGCCGGACGTACCCGGACCGGGCCCCCCTGGAGCACACCCACACGTCCCCCGGCGCCGCGCTCGACGTCCTCCCGCACGTCCTGCGCGGGGCCCTGGCCTGGACCGACGCGCACCGGGCGGCCTTCGAGCTCCCGGACGACGTCCTGGAGGCCCACACCCAGGTCAACGCCACCCTCAAGCCCCTGGGCGAGCTGGCCCAGCTCTGCTCCACGGTCCGCCTCACCACCGCCCCCGGCACCCCGGAACACGAGGTGGCCGGGGATCTCGTCACGTACGCCTGGCAGCAGGTGGAGTCGGGCGGACTGCTCCTGGAGCTGCTGCGCACCGAGCCGTTCGCCGCCTACCCGTACGAGATCTACGCCGCCTTCGCCGGGTACGGGCTGCGCCACGAGGGGTTCGAGCGCCTCGCCCGTCCGCTCACCGCGACCCGCTCCTGGGCCCACACCGAGCAGCACGCCAACCGTCAGCTCGGGCTGGTCAACTCCGAGCGGCGGGTGGGGGTGGTGCCCCACACGGACGCGGGCGGGGTCCTGTCCCGGACCTGGCTGGGCGGGCTGCCGGAGCCGTGGACGTTCGAGGGCCCGTCCGGTTACTCGCTGACCCACACCGTCTTCCACCTCACCGACTGGGGCCGGATGCCCGACCGGGTGCCGGAGAAGACCGACGCGTACCTGCGGACCTGGCTGCCGGCGTGGGCCGACGGCTGTCTGGAGAGCGGCCAGTGGGACCTGACGGGCGAACTGCTCGCGGTCGCCGCCTCGCTGCCGGGCCCGGCGCCCCGGGAGCTGCTCGACGCGGTGTGGCCGGTGCTCGCCGACGTACAGCACGCGAGCGGCTGCGTGCCGGAGACCGGCGTACCGGTGCAGGACCCCACGCCCGGGGATCCGTACCCCTTCATCGACTGCTACCACTCCACGCTCGTGACGGCCTTCGCCGCGGCCCTGTCCCTGCGGTCGCTGCGCGGGGCGGACGGGGCCGTGGCCGTACCCGGCCGGGAAAGGCGGACCGCATGAGCAGCGGTATCCAGCAGATCCACGACGTCGGGGCGAAGTCCCTGGGCTGGCTGTACGAGCACCGGGAGGGGTTCCGGCTGGAGGCCGACCCGCCGCCGGAGGCGGGCTACCTGGACCGGTTCAAGCCGCTGGGCGAGCTGGCGCTGATCGGGAAGGTGATCTTCCGCGAGGGTGTGGCGGGCTCCCAGCAGTCCGCGCTCGCCCACAAGCTCCTGGACCACGCCTGGCACGACCTGCTGGGCTCGGGGGCGCGGCTGCTGGAGGGCCAGCGGCGCGAGCCGCTCTCGCCGGTGCCGCTGGAGGTCTACGTACCGTTCCGGGAGCTGGGCTACCGGCAGGCGGACCTGGAGACCGCGATCCGGCTCAACCACCGCCTCGCCAGCTGGACGGCGCTGGAGGTGCTGCCGGTGCGGCGGCTGGGGCTGAGCGCGATCGAGCGGCGGTTCGGGGTGGAGCCGAGCGTCCCCGAGACGGCGGCGCTCGCCCACACCTGGCTGGCGCGGCGGCCCGAGCCGTGGACGGTGGAGGGCCACATCGGCTACGACATCACGCACACGGTCTTCCACCTCACCGACTGGGGCGAGAGGCCGGCCGGGCTGCCCGCCGACATCGCGGAGTACCTGACGACGTGGCTGCCGGTCTGGCTGGACGACTGGCTCGACCTGAAGCGCTGGGACCTGCTGGGCGAGCTGCTGGTGGTGGACGCCTGCCTGCCCGAACCGACGCTGGACCCGGCGGCCTGGCAGGGGTTCGCGCAGGCGCAGCAGCCGGACGGGGCGATGCCGGTGGTGGGCGGGATGCCGGAGGGGGACGAGGAGGCGGTGTTCGACCTCGTCTACCACCCGACGCTGGTCGCCGCGTTCGCCTCCGCGCTGGCGATGTCCCGCGCCCTGTCCGACCTCAGCGCCCCGGCCACGGCCCCGGCATGACGGACGTGACGGACGCGGGGGGTGTGGGGGGCGTGACGAGCGCAGCGGGCACGGGGGACGCGGCAGATGCGGTGGGCGCGACCGCGTCGCCTCCGGGCGCCCCCGGCGCCCCCGGCGCCCCGGCCACCGCTCGCCTCCTCGCGGAGGCGGCCGGGCGGATCGACGCCCCGGACGTGGTGATCGCGGTCAGCCGGGGCGGAGTCCGTACGGTCCACACGGGCGGCACCGGGGAGCCGGGCCCGGTCCCCCGGGAGCGGCTGCACTACGAACTGGGCTCGGCGTCCAAGCCGTTCGCGGGGCTGCTGCTGGCCCGGCTGGTGGCGCAGGGGCGGGTGCGGTACGAGGACCGGGCGGCGGACCTGCTGGCCCCGGGCCTCCCGGTGCACCCGTCGGTGCGGCGGATCACGCTGCGCCATCTGCTCACCCACACCTCGGGGCTGCCGGGCCTGCCCGCCGACTTCTACCCGCAGGCGGTGCCGCGCTGGACGACGGACCCGTACGGCTGCTACCCGGCGGACCGGGTGGTCCGGGCCTTCCTCCGGGCCCGCCCGCGCCACCGCCCCGGCACCCGCTGGCACTACTCGAACTTCGCGGTCTCCGTCCTCGGCCACACCCTCGCGGCCGCCACCGGAACCCCGTGGGAGGTGCTGCTGCACCAGCAGGTACTGGCCCCGCTGGGCCTGGAGGCCACACTCCTGCGCCCGGCCCCCGACGGCACCGACGCGACCGGCCACCGCCGCGACGGAACCCCGCTGCCCGCGCTGGACACGGGGGGCTTCACGGCGGCGGGGGCGGTCCGCTCGACGCCGCTGGACCTGCTGACGTTCCTGGAGGCGCACGTGGGGGGCGCCGCAGCCTCGGACTCCCGGGCGGCCCCGGACGCGGCCCCCGCCGCCCCGACGGACCCGACGCTGGCGGCCGCGCTGGCGGAGGTGCGGCGGCCGTTGCTGCGGCGCGGCTGGCGGCACGCGCACACCCACACGCTGACGTGGTTCCGGCACCTGACCCCGTACGGCCCGGCCGTCTTCCACGCCGGAGCCACCCTCGGCCAGCAGGCGTTCCTCGGCTTCCGCCCGGATACGGGCCTGGCGGTGGTGGCGACGGCGACGCGGCGGGTGCACCGGAGGGACACGTTCGTGGCGACGGCGTACGAACTGCTGACGGAGACGCCGTAGTACGGGTACGGGTACGGGTGCAGGCGCGGATACGCGTACGAGTACGGGCGCAGGCGCGGCACAGGTGCAGGCGCGGGCGCCGATACGCGTACGAGCGCGGGTACGCCTACGGCTTGGGCGACGCCTTCCCGGCCTCCTTCCCGGCCTCCTTCTCCGCGTTCTTGGCCGCCACCACCGCGTCGAACACCTCGCGCTTGGGCAGCCCGGCGGCGGCGGCGACGGCGGCGATGGCCTCCTTGCGCCGCTCCCCCGCCTCCTCGCGCACGCGCACGCGCCGCACGAGCTCCTCGGCGTCCAGCCCTTCATCGCCGGAGTCGGTGGCACCCTCCACGACGACGGTGATCTCCCCACGCACCCCATCGGCGGCCCACACGGCCAGCTCACCGAGCGGACCGCGCTTGACCTCCTCGTACGTCTTGGTCAGCTCCCGGCACACGGCGGCGCGCCGCTCGGCGCCGAAGACCTCGGCCATGGCGGCGAGGGTGTCGTCGAGCCGGTGCGGGGCCTCGAAGAAGACCATGGTGCGCCGCTCTTCGGCGTTCTCGCGGAGCTTGGAGAGCCGCTCACCGGCCTTGCGCGGCAGGAACCCCTCGAAGCAGAAGCGGTCGACGGGCAGGCCCGAGAGGGCGAGGGCGGTGAGTACGGCGCTGGGCCCCGGCACGGCGGTGACGCGGATGTCCTTCTCCACGGCGGCGGCGACGAGCCGGTAGCCCGGGTCGGACACGGACGGCATCCCCGCGTCCGTGACCAGCAGGACCCGGGCTCCCCCGGTCAGGGCCTCGACGAGCTCCGGCGTACGGGCGGACTCGTTGCCCTCGAAGTAGGAGACGACACGCCCCGAGGTGTGGATGCCGAGCGCCTGGGTGAGCCGGCGCAGCCGCCGGGTGTCCTCGGCGGCGACGACGTCGGCCCGCTCCAGTTCGGCGGCCAGACGTGGCGGGGCGTCCGCCACGTCGCCGATGGGGGTCCCTGCGAGCACGAGCGTTCCAGTCGTTCCAGTCACATGAGCCATCCTCGCAGCACGGGCAGCGCCCTTCGGACAGATGCGTTCCCTACGATGGCGCGGTGACGAGTACCGCACCCGAGACCCAGCGGGGCCAAGACGCCGGGGAGCCGCTCGGCGAACAGCCGACCTCCTGGCAACGGCGGCTGCGCCGCTTCGGCCATGTCCCCCGCCCGGAGACCTCCCTCCGCGACCGCCTGGATCCGCCGTACACCCGGCCGGGGCGGCAGGTGTGGTCGGTGCTCGCGATCCCGCCGCACGTCGCCGAGAGGCTGGTGCGGTGGTCCGGCTGGGGCGGCCCGCTGCTGGTGACCCTGGTCGCGGGGCTGCTGCGCTTCTGGCGGCTGGACCAGCCGAACGCGGTGATATTCGACGAGACGTACTACGCGAAGGACGCGTGGGCGCTGGTCAACCAGGGGTACGAGGGTTCGTGGCCCAAGGACGTCGACAAGCTGATCCTGAAGGACCCCTCCTCGGTCCCGATCCCGACCGACCCGGGCTATGTGGTGCACCCGCCGGTCGGCAAGTGGATCATCGGGTTCGGTGAGCAGTTGTTCGGTTTCACGCCGTTCGGCTGGCGGTTCATGGTGGCGGTGCTGGGCACCGTCTCCGTGCTCCTTCTCTGCCGCATCGGCCGGCGGCTGTTCCGCTCGACGTTCCTGGGGTGCCTGGCGGGGCTGCTGCTCGCGGTGGACGGGCTGCACTTCGTGATGAGCCGGACCGCGCTGCTGGACCTGATCGTGATGTTCTTCGTGCTGGCGGCGTTCGGGTGCCTGGTGGTGGACCGGGACCGGTCCCGCCGCCGACTGGCCGACGCCCTGCCGGTGGACGCGGAGGGGGTGCTGCGCCCGGACGCCCGGATCGCGGAGACGCTGCGCCTGGGGTGGCGGCCGTGGCGCGTCGCGGCGGGCGTGATGCTGGGCCTGGCGTTCGCGACGAAGTGGAACGGCCTCTACGTACTGGCCGCGTTCGGCCTGATGACGGTGTTGTGGGACGTGGGCGCGCGGCGGACGGCGGGCGCGGCGAAGCCGTACCTGGCGGTGCTGCGCCGGGACCTGGTCCCCGCGTTCTTCGCCACGGTGCCGGTGGCGATCGTCACGTACGTCGTCTCGTGGACCGGCTGGATCGTCACGGACAAGGGCTACTACCGCAACTGGGCGGCCACCGAGGGCAAGGACTCCTCCTGGAACTGGCTCCCGGACTGGCTGCGGAGCCTGTGGCACTACGAGAACCAGGTGTACGACTTCCACGTCGGCCTGACCTCGGGCCACACGTACGAGTCGAACCCCTGGAGCTGGCTGGTGCTGGGCCGGCCCGTCTCGTACTTCTACGAGGAGCAGACGGGCTGCAAGGAGTCGGCCACGGGCAAGTGCGCCGCCGAGGTCCTGGCCATCGGCACCCCGCTGCTGTGGTGGGCGGCGTGCATCGCCCTCGCGTACGTGGTGTGGCGCTGGCTCTTCCGCCGCGACTGGCGGGCCGGCGCCATCGCGTGCGGGGTGGCGGCGGGGTGGGTGCCCTGGTTCTTCTACCAGGAGCGCACGATCTTCCTCTTCTACGCGGTGGTGTTCGTCCCGTTCCTGTGCCTGGCCGTCACGATGATGCTGGGCGCGATCGTGGGCCCGGCGGCGGGCACGGGCGCCCGAGCGGACCTGGGCCTGACGAGGCACGACCCGACCGGCGAACGCCGCCGCACCCTGGGCGCGATCGCGGCGGGCGTGCTGGTGCTCCTGATCATCTGGAACTTCATCTACTTCTGGCCCCTGTACACGGGGACGTCGATCCCGGAGGACTTGTGGCGGGACCGGATGTGGCTGGATACGTGGGTGTAGGGGCGGGCGGGTGAGGGGCCCCGTGAAGGTGACCGGGCTACGTGAGTTCCTTCCGCATCAACGTGCACATCGTCCTGTAGCGGCGCAGCGACCCATCAGGGGCTTGCTCGTCCCACGAGTCCGGCTGACGGCCGTACGCGACATAACCCAGCCTCTCGTACAGCGCACGTGCCCGGGGGTTGCTTTCCTCCACACCGAGCTCGGCCTGCCGCAGACCACGACTCCTGATCCGGAGTTCTGCGGCTTCAACAAGGAACGTGCCGATCCCGCACGACTGCAACGCGGGGTGGACCGCCAGCTGCCACAAAGTGCCGACCCCCTCCTTGGCCTGGTAGTCGACGCCGCCTTTCGCCACAGGGATGTCCGTTGCAGGGCAGACCGCAAGGTAGTCGACCTCGCCGGTCCGGACACGTTCCAACTGCTGGGCGACGCCGGCCAGGTGGCGGTCGGACCCTGCCCACCCGCACGACGCCAGGTCCGCATGCACCAGATCACGGGCTGACAGCTTCAACACAACGTCGATCATCTTCGGTACCTCCGCGAGCCAGCATCCATGCCGACCACCCAGGGCGCCAAGGCGTTTCCTCTGCCCACCCTCCTGGCTCACGGGCGGCGAGCGTGCCCCGTCGGCGCCGCAGAGGCGAAGACCTCCCCGGCCAGAGCGGGCGCCGCCATGAGCGGCATCGCCCCGCCTCCACAACGTCGCTCTCACCGGATGGACGAGCGAGCAGGACGACGATCGCCCTCCCCCGTACCCAACCGAAGATCAGTTGCAGGACAAGCCTTGGCCCGGGAACGTCGGGTGCGGGGGAGGCGAGGTGTGACAGGAGGGCCCGGCGGATGCGCCGGGCCCTCCGTGGTGTCGAGGCCTCAACCGCTGTCGGCGCTCGGGCGGTTGCGGCGGCGCAGCAGCGCCCTCACCCACAGCACCAGGCCGACGAGGGAGAAGATGATGGCTCCTCCGACGACCACGGGGATGGCTCCCATGACGAGGAACGCGAGCAGCAGCTCTCCCCACGTCGGCTCCTCACCCATCGTGCTTCCGCTTTGCTCCATGGACGCCACGACGCATGCGGGCAACGTTCAGTTCCGGATGGGCGGGCGGACAGATCCCGATGAGTGCGAAACGACATGCGGGTGGGCCGCGACGATAATGCGTCGCGGCCCACCCGCATGTGCAGGAGTCTGTTCAACCCACAGATTTCCTGACCCGGAAGAACCGGGAGACCCAAAGGCCGGAAGTCCGGAAGTCCGGAAGGCTCGAAGGCTGGAAGTCCGGTCAGGTCGGGAACTCTAGAAATAATGCTTGCGCCCACCGACCGCGCGCCCGCTGGCACCGAGAACCCACAGGACAGCGCCCACCACGATGAGGATGCCGCCGACCGTCGTCAGCAGCGACATGTTGACAAGCAAACCGATAATGAGCAGAAGAAGTCCAAGGAGGATCATGTCAGTTCCTATCGTCAAGTCTGGATAGGCGCTTTCACGCCTACTCTTCGCAACGGCCTCGCTGCACCCCACCGATACGTCCCGGCGACCATGGCCGCCAGGACCTCGTTGCGTTCGTTCTAGTGCCCGGCAATATCGGGTCCACTCATCGAACAGCTATCGAATGTGAGGAGAGTTCGAAGGCCCGCCCGGCCCCTTCCGATCGGCAGGCCCCGGCCGCCTGCCCACAGGACCACGGCGCTGCGCCCGCAGCCCCGCCCGCGCACTCGGTAGGCGCCCCGCGCACGCGGTACGCGTACGGACGCCCCTGGTACGGCGGCGATCGGGGGCGCCTCCGGCGGCCTCGCTCCGTGCGGCAGTTCCAGCGCGCCCATGCGCCCGGTCCCTGCTTATCCGCCACCCGGAGAGCGCTTTCCAGCCAAGCATTCCGGTCCGGTAACAACGCCGTCGGTGGCCGCGTCAACCCCTTAGGCTTCCTCACCGTTGCCCCTTGAACGCGTTCAAGGGGCACTCCTGGGGAGGGGGACTGCACAGATGCGCAGTGGAGCGAAGGTCGCCGTGATCGGCGGAGTGTTCATCCTGGCGGCCGGCGGGGTCGGCTACGGGGCGTACGACATGCTCGGGAGCGACGGGGGCGGAGACGGCGGCAGCGTCGCCTCCCAGAACGCGACGCCCGAGGTGAAGACGGGGCCGCCGAGCGCGGAGGAGATAGCCGAGACGTCGAAGGGGTTCTTCGACGCCTGGGCGGCGGGGGACGCGGCGAGCGCGGCCCTGCTCACCAACAACGAGGCCGGCGCGGAGCCCGTACTCGCCTCGTACGGCGAGAGCGCCCACATCGGCAAGGTGAGGATCACCCCCGGTCCGCCGGTCGGCACGAAGGTGCCGTACACCGTGAACGCCACCGTGTCCTACGGGGGGAAGTCCAAGCCCCTGTCCTACGCCTCCGAGCTCACCGTGGTGCGCGGGCTGACGACCGGGAAGGCGTTGGTCGACTGGGAACCCACCGTCGTACACCCGCGGTTGACCGAGGGCGCGACGCTGAAGACGGGTGAGTCGTCGACGGCGGCCATCGAGGCCGTCGACCGCAACGGGGTTGTGCTCACGAAGGAGCAGTACCCCTCGCTGGGGACGATCCTGGACACCCTGCGCCAGAAGTACGGGGCGTCCGCGGGCGGTTCGCCCGGCATCGAGACCTGGATCGATCCCGCCGGGGACGAGCAGGCCGACATCAACCTGCTGACCCTCGCCAAGGGCGAGCCCGGCAAGGTGCAGACGACGCTCGACGCCAACGTCCAGGCCGCGGCCGAGCAGGCGGTGAAGCGGTACGGCGAGTCCTCGGTGGTGGCGCTCCAGCCGACCACGGGCGCGATCCGGGCCATCGCCAACAACCGCGCCGACGGCTACAACGCGGCCATGAGCGGCCAGTTGGCCCCCGGTTCCACGATGAAGATCGTGACCGCGGCGATGATCATCCGGAACGGCCTCGGGAACATCAACTCGGCGGTGGAGTGCCCGTCCACGGTTCCGTGGGAAGGGGTGACCTTCCACAACCTCAAGGACTTCTCCATCAGCAACGGCACGCTGCGCGAGGCGTTCGCGCAGTCCTGCAACACCACCTTCATCAAGCCGGTCAAACCGCTCGGGGACCGGGCCGGATCGGCTCTGGGCCAGGAGGCCCGCACCTACTTCGGCCTCGGCCAGGACAACTGGCAGACCGGCGTGCCCTCCTTCGACGGCAGCATCCCGGAATCCTCGGGGGCCGAGACGGCGGCCTCGTACATCGGGCAGGGCAAGGTGCTGATGAGCCCCCTGAACATGGCGTCGGTGTCCGCCACGGTGAAGAACGGCGCCTTCAAGCAGCCGTACCTGGTCGCCCGTGAGCTGGACAACCGCACGTTCGCCACCGCGAGCCCGCTGCCGGCCGACGTGGCGGAGCAGCTGCGGCAGATGATGCGCTACACCGCAACCAGCCCCACCGGCACCGGCACCAAGTCCATGGCGAGCGTCGGCGGCGACAAGGGCGCCAAGACGGGCTCGGCGGAGGTCGACGGGCAGACGTCGAACAGTTGGTTCACCGGCTTCAACAACGACCTCGCCGCGGCGGCGGTCGTCCAGGAAGGCGGCCACGGCGGCGACGCGGCGGGACCGGTGGTGGCGGAGGTGCTGCGCGCGGGGGGCTGAGTGCGGGGGGCTGAGTGCGGGTGGATGAGCCCGGAAGGGGTCCCGGAAGGGGTGTTGGTGGGCGAGGCGATCCCGGCGGACGCCCCGTGGACCTCCGAGCCCACCGCCCCGCCGCACCACCGCCCTGCCGCGCCACCGCTCCGCCGCGCCACCGCTCCGCCGCGCCACCGCCCCACGCGACCGACCCACGCGACCGACCGCGTCCAGGCGCACGCCGCTGGGGCGAGGGTAGATACGCCCCCGCCCCAGGTCACCCGAGTGAAAGCCCGGTGCGGCTAGGGCGCGAGCCTGATCGAGTTGATCGGGGTCAGGTTCACGTCCCAGTAGGTCCAGGTGGGCATCTTCGCGCCGCAGCCGACCCCGTCGTACCCCGTGCACAGCTGCACGGTCGCCCCGCCGGTCTGGTTGTTGAACACCCGGTGGGTGCCGGTCTGGTTGTTGAGGTTGTAGACGCCGTACCGGTAGTACGTCGCCTCCGGCCGGTTGCCGTTCCAGGACGCGCCCGGGTAGATGCAGACGTACCCGGAGCGGCACCCCGCGTAGGTGTCCTGGGCGTCCTGGGTGTCGGACGCGCCGGCCTGCGCCCCCGCTCCCGTCGCCAGCACGGCCCCCGCCGTGAACATGAGCGTCATTGCCGCTCGTACGAAGTTGCGCATGTCGTTCCTCCCTGCCCCGGGCCTGGGCCCCTGGGCTCCCCTGTGGGACGGATGATTCCGGTTGTCCGGGTGGCCGCCCTGCGTCGTTCCCTCCCGCAGGGCGGCCACCCGGATGGCAGAAGCGTGGCAGTGCACCGGCCGCGCGCGCCGCACCCTTTCAGCAGGACGAAAGCGTCGCGTTCGGGAGGGTGAGACTGTCGGGTTCAGGAGGGTGAGGCTGCGCGTTCAGGGTGAGGCTGTCGCGTTCAGGAGGGTGGGACCGTCGTGGGCCGCGGCCTCGGGAGCAGCCGGTCCGACGCGCCGTCCCCGGTCGTCTCCAGTAGTTGCCGCCCGAGCGGCGTGGCGTGGTGGAGCACGCAGCGGCCCTCCTTACGGCAGTCGGCGAGGCCCGCCTCGCGCAGGATCACCAGCTGCTGGCAGGTGTTGGGGAGCGAGCAGCCGACCGCGAGGGCCAGTTCGGATGTCGTGGCGCAGCCGCGCGCCGCCACCTCGTACAGGAGCGCGGCGCGCGTCGGCCCCAGCAGCCGGGCGAGCGAGGCGCCGGGGGTCGCCGCGGGCAGCAGGAGCGGCTTCTCCACCGGGTAGACCAGCACCGGCAGCAGCGCCCCGTCGAACAGCGTGATCGGCTTGCGCCAGCAGAAGTACGACGGCACCAGGAGCAGGCCGCGCCCCGCCAGGTGGAGGTCCCGCTCGACCGGGTACGTCACCTCCAGGACGGGTGGGCTCCAGCGGGCCATCGGGCGGAACGTCTCCAGCAGCGCCCGGGTGCCGCCCGCCGCGAGTTCGCGGGAGCGCCAGGCGACGTCGGAGGCCACCGCCGCGTCGATCCACGGCCGGTACGGGGCCACGAACGCCGCCTCGTACGCCGTGAGCAGCCCCCCGAGCGCCCGCAGCGCCCCCGCGTCGCCCCGCGCGAGCTGCTCCGCCGCGAAGGGCCGCACCCCCGCCCGCACTCCAGCCCGCACCCCCGACCCCGGCCCCGCGTACGGCCGCCGCGCCCGCGCCTGCGACTCCGCGAGCAGCGTGAACTCCCGGCGCAGGCGGCTCCGGGGCGTCGACAGCACCCGGTCCACGCCCTGCCGCAGGTCGGCGTTGCCGCCGTCCACGGCGGGGGTCAGGAAGTCGGGGATGTACGGGCCGCACGGCATCAGGCTGCGCAGCGCAAGCGCGACAGCCCGGTCCACCCCGCCGCCACCTCCGCCCTCGCCGCCACCTCCGCCTCCGTCCCCGCCCGCGCCACCGCGGCCACCACCACCACCACCACCGCCTCCGCCCCGCAGCAGAGGCACCACCGCCCGCCGCCACGGCCCGAACGCGATCCGGCCCTCATCGGTCTGGAGCCGGCAGACGCTGCACACGATCTCCCAGAGCGGGTCGGGGCTCCGGGCGATACGGACGTACGCCAGATCCTGAGCGGTGAAATGGATGCGCAACACTATTTCCCCCTTGTCGCACTTTCCTGCACATATCGCCCTATCACTGTGGCGCGTGGGAGCGGAGTCGCGATCCGCACCCACCACTTCCGGCCAGGCACCGGTCAGGGATTGGCCGGATGACCTGGCGAAAGGGCGCGGGGGCGCACGGACAGGGTCGCGGGACCACCACGCGGAACTCCCTCGCATGCACCATGCACGGACCGCTAGCGTGCTGCCATGAGCACTCCCGACCCCGCTGCGACCCCCTCGGCCTCCCAGCCCCCTCAGGCTTCCCGGACCTCCCAGGCATCCCAGACCTCCCGGACCGCCCAGGCCTCCCAGGCCACCCAGGCATCCCAGGCCACCCCGGCCTCCCGGACCCCCGAGACCTCCCCCGCCGCCCCCCTCTCACACGCCCACCCCCGGTTCGCCGAGGCGCTGGCCGAGCTGGGCCTCCAGGTCGAGGTGCGCCGCTTCCCGGACGCGACCCGTACGGCGGCGGAGGCCGCGGCGGCGATCGGCTGCGCGCTGAGCGAGATCGTCAAGTCGCTGGTCTTCACGGCGGACGGCGTCCCGGTGCTGGTCCTGATGGACGGCTCCTCGCGGGTGGACGTCGAGCTGGTACGGCGTGAGCTGGGCGCGCAGAAGGTCAAGCGGGCCGACGCGGACCTGGTCCGGGAGACGACCGGGTACGCCATCGGGGGCGTACCGCCCTTCGGCCACGCGACCCGGACCCGGGTACTGGCCGACCGGCGGCTCCTGGACCACCCCGTGGTCTGGGCGGCGGCGGGCACCCCGCACGCGGTCTTCCCGCTCGACCCCAAGACGCTGATCGCCCACGCGGGCGCGACGATCACGGATGTGCGCGAGCCCGCCAAGTGACTCCGCTGGTCGCCCTCGCGGTCCTCATAGCCGCGATAACGCACGCCAGTTGGAACGCCATCGCGCACGCCATCAAGGATCAGCTCCTCTCCTTCACGCTGATCTCCGGCGGCGGCCTGCTCATCGGTGCCGCGCTGGCCCTCTTCGCCCCGTTCCCGGCGGCCGGGGCATGGCCGTACCTCCTCGTCTCGGCCGCGCTGCACGTGGCGTACATGATGCTGCTGATGCGGTCGTTCACCCTCGGCGACTTCGGCCAGATGTACCCGATCGCCCGAGGTACGGCCCCGCTGGTGGTGACCGTCCTGGCGGCGGTCTTCGTCGGCGAGCGCCCGGACGCCTGGGCGACGGCGGGCGTGGCGGTCGCCTCGGCCGGACTGGTCGGCCTGGCCCTCTGGGGCATCCGGGGCTCCGGCACCCGCCCGCACTGGCCCGCGATCGTGGCGGCCCTCGGTACCGGCCTGGCCATCGCCGGGTACACGACGGTCGACGGCGTCGGGGTCCGCGCGTCGGGCACACCGCTCGGTTACGTGGCGTGGCTGATGGTCCTGGAGGGCCTGGCGATCCCGGCGTACGCGTACTACCGCCGCCGCGCCCAACTGGCCGCCCAGCTCAAGCCGTTCGCGGTACGGGGACTGTTCGGCGCGGCCCTGTCGGTGGTCGCGTACGGGCTGGTCCTCTGGGCCCAGACACGGGCGCCGCTCGCCCCGATCGCGGCGCTGCGCGAATCGTCGATCATCGTGGGCGCGGCGATCGGGACGCTGTTCTTCAAGGAGCGCTTCGGGGCGCCGAGGATCGCGGCGGCGGGGCTGATGGTGGTGGGGATCGGGCTGATGCTGCACACGACAGGGTGATGCCCCCGCCCCTGCGGACAGGCAGGGACGAGGGCAGCGGGACGAGGCAACGGGACGTGTCCGGCTCAGACGGTCACCTTCGTGGACTTGCCGCCCGCGTCTCCGTCACCCCCGCCGGTGCCGTCGCCCCCGCCGGTTCCGTCAGCCCCGCCGGTGCCGTCACTCTCGCCGGTTCCGCCGGTTCCGCCGGCCTTCCGGACCCGTACGTACTCCAGGAAGTTGTTGAGCTCGCGCTTGACGACCGGGGCCAGCAGGTAGAGGCCGACGATGTTGATGACGGCCAGGGTGAAGAGCACCGCGTCGGCCAGGTCGATGAGGGTCTGAAGGGTGAGCAGGGACCCGGCGACGGCGAAGAGCGTGTAGACGCTCTTGTAGATGGTCTCGCTGGTGCGGCTGCGGCCGAAGAGGTACGTCCAGGACTTGAGGCCGTAGTAGCCCCAGGTGAGCACCGTGGAGATCGCGAAGAGCATGACCGCGATGGTGAGGATGTACGGGAACCAGGGCAGCACGGTGGCGAAGGCGTCCGAGGTGATCGTCACGCCGCCGATGGACTCGCCGTCGCGGGCCTCGCCCCAGCTCGCCGGGTTGGCGATGACGATGGTCAGCGCGGTCATGGTGCAGATGATGACGGTGTCGATGAACGGCTCCAGCAGCGCGACCAGGCCCTCGCTGGCGGGGTGCTTGGTCTTGACCGCCGAGTGGGCGATCGGCGCGGAGCCGATGCCGGCCTCGTTGGAGAACGCGGCGCGCTTGAAACCGATGATCAGCGCACCGAGCACACCACCCGCGACACCCTCGGGGTTGAACGCGCCCTCGATGATCGTGCCGATGGCGGCAGGCACGGCGGTGACGTTGACGAGGATGACGATGAGGCAGGCGACGATGTAGATGCCGGCCATCGCGGGCACGAGCCGGCTGGTGACCGAGGCGATGGAGCGGATACCGCCCAGCAGGACGATGCCGACGAGAGCGGCGACGAGGATGCCGAAGAAGAGCGCCCCGCCGGAGGAGCCCATCACCCCGCTCTCGCCGCCGGTGACGGAGACGAGCTGGGCGTAGGACTGGTTGACCTGGAAGAGGTTGCCGCCGAAGAGCCCGAAGAACAGGATCATGATCGAGGCGAGGACGGCGAGGACCTTGCCGAGGCTCTTGCCGTTCTTCCCGAAGCGTTCGGCCAGCCCCTTGGGCAGGTAGTGCATCGGTCCGCCGGAGACGGTGCCGTCGGCGTGGACCTCGCGGTACTTCACGCCGAGGGTGACCTCGACGAACTTGGTCGCCATGCCGAGGAGCCCGCAGAGGATCATCCAGAACGTGGCACCGGCGCCACCGATGGAGACGGCGACGGCCACACCGGCGATGTTCCCGAGGCCGACCGTGCCGGAGACTGCGGCGGTCAGGGCCTGGAAGTGGCTGACCTCGCCGGCGGAGTCCTTGTCGTCGTACTTGCCGCGCACGATATCGACGGCGAGACGGAACTTCCGTACCTGGACGAAGCCGAACCACCCGGTGAAGACGAGGCCGGCCACCCCCAGCCAGGTGACGATGAGCGGCACGTCCGCCCCGGCGATGGTGACGGAATAGAAGACGATGTCACCCAGCCAGTTGGCTATGGGCTCGAAGAACCCGCTGACGGACTCGTCGATGTTCTGCGTGATGGAGTCGACTGACACGTTGGCTACCTCGATGACGCGGGAGCGGCGGGCTGAGTGGGGGTCCTTCACCGGTCGATGTGCGGTGGGGGATGTCGAGCGAGCGTCGTTCTCCGGTTGGCGATCCGGCGTGTCTCATGGGGCGGACTACGACGACATCGCTCCGATCTGCTGCCGGTAGGAGCCCGGACCTCCGCGTCGGCAGTGGTTCTGCCTGCGAAGTTGGGCATTTGTACCACGGGGTTTACCGATTTTTTAGTGATGCGCTTCACATTAAAAGATAAATGGCGTGAAGATGCTGAGCAGGTCGCGTCATCGTTATGCGGACCGCGAAATACGTTTAACGGACACCTATCCCGACAGCAGAACGCCCCGGTCCGGCGACGGCCGAGGACCGGGGCGTGGTACGTGTGTATCCGTACGGGGGGGGCGGGGTCGGCGCCCGGCTCTGTGTACGGGGCAGGGGGCAGCGCCCGGCTGCGTACGGGCGGGGGGGGGGCAGCGCCCGGCTCTGCGTACGGGGCCGGGTCAGCGCCCGGCTGCGTACGAGACGAAGCCCGCCCATGCGGCGGGGGCGAGGGCGAGGCGGGGGCCCTGGAGGTTCTTGGAGTCACGGACGTGGACGGCGCCGGGGGCGGTCGCGACCTCCACACAGTCGTTGCCGTCGCCGCTGCTGCTGTAGCTGCTCTTGAACCACCGCAGCTCAGACGCAGAAGCGTCCTCGGCAGACAGCTTGCGGATCATGTCACTCCTGCAGAGGTCAGCGCGCTGCGGCGTACGTGATGAAACCTGCCCACGCGGCGGGCGCGACGGCGAGACGGGGCCCCTGGGCGTTCTTGGAGTCGCGGATGCGGATACCGTCCGGGGCGGCCGCGACCTCGACGCACTCGCTGCCGCTGCCGCTGTCGCTGTGACTGCTCCTGACCCACTCCAGCTCGGAAGCGTCCCCGGCAGGCGGCTTGCGGATCATGTCTCTCCCAGCACTTGCTCGATGAAGGCCCTCGACTCCCAAGGGTTGAGAGCCTGGGCCCGGACCATGCTAGTCCGACATTCGAGGATCCGGATCTGCTGCGGATCCGATACGGGGCGCCCGCCGAATGCGCCGTCGGAGCGTCCGACCGCCGTGCCGTCCTTGAACTTCAGCAGCTGGATCCCCCCGTCGATTCCCGCGTGTTCCTCGCGATCCATCGGCATCACCTGAACCGTCACGTTTCGCAACCCCCCTACCACCAGCAGGTGTTCGAGTTGGCCGCGCAGCACCATCTTGCCTCCGAGAGGGCGCCGCAGCACCAGCTCCTCCAGAACGAATCCGAGCGTCGGAGCGGGCGATCGCTCGAAAATGGCTTGGCGGGCCATACGCGCGGCCACCGCCCGTTCGATCTCTTCCTGCGGGTAAGCGGGTTGGCGCATCGCGAACAGCGCTCGCGCGTACTCGGGCGTCTGCAGCAGGCCTTCGATGCTGCTGTTGCTGTAGGTCAGCAACTCCACCGCCGCGGCCTCCAGCTTGGCCAGCTCCCGGATCTTCTTCGGGTACCGCACCTCCGCGATGTCCGCCTTCATCGCCGCGAGCTTGCCCTCCGCCCCCAGTGCCACGTCAGCGCCATCCATGAACTCCGGCCGGGGGATGCGATGACCACCCTCCACCTTGTAGATGAGGTCCTCCCCGTACCCCATCAACGCCCCCAGCTCCCCCGCCCGCATCCCCGCCGCCTCGCGCCAGGCCTTGATCTGACGGCCCACGGTGGCGACCACCGCCGCGCCCGACTCGTCGTCCGGGTCGACCTCCCAGCCGGGCTCGTCCGCCCCGACGTCCCCGCGCTCCGTACCGTCGCCAACCACGCTCATGCGAGCCTCACTTCCGACGTGCGTGCCGTTCCCACCTCAACGGTGCCCGTTGCCTGTACGTCACCCCGGACGGCCCGGACAACCCCGGACAAGCCTCGGACAGTCACCGTACGCAAGGGCTCCGTCACTTTTCACCGTACGCGGAGGCGGCCACGCTGAGTGACATGAACCAAGAAATCGTCCGCACCCAACGCCCCTCAACCGACCGGGCATTCACCGTGCTGCTCTCGCCCACCCGCCGGGGAGCCCGGCTCGCCCGGCTGCTCACCGTGGCCCATCTCGGCGCCTGGGGGATCCCGTCGGAGTCAGCGGCACACATCGTTGCCGAGCTGGCGGCGAACGCATCGGTCCACGGCCGCGTGAAGGGCCGGGACTTCATGCTGAGCCTCGCCATCAGCGGGCGAACGCTGCGGATCGAGGTCACCGACACCCGGGGCGACAGCGTTCCGCCCGGTCCGGGTGCCGTCAAAGCGCCCGAGGACGACTACGCGGAGAACGGGCGCGGCCTGCTCATCGTGGAGGCGCTGGCGAACCACTGGGGCATCACCGCCGGACCCGTACCGCGCAAGACCGTATGGGTCGAAATCGACCTCGTACGGTGATGGTGTCCACCGGGTCGTGCGGCAGCGCGATCCGGTACCCCGCGAAAACCCCCGACCGGGTCGTGCTCGACCGCGACGTGGC